>CAZKZR010000496.1:0-2858 GCA_964557245.1 uncultured Anaerolineaceae bacterium
GGGAACCGAAGCCCGTCGGCGAGGTGCTCGCTTTGCTCGGCCTCTCCGGAGCATGAGCAAGATCCTCGTCCTTTCGCGCTCTGTCATCGGGCCCCGCATGGCTTCGCCGGGGGTGCGGGCGTACCAGATTGCGGGGGCGCTGTCGCGGGCGATGCCCGGCGATGAAATCACCCTGGGGATCCCGGCCGGACAGGAGCCGACCGATCCGCCCGAACGGGCCGTCCGCTTCGCGACGTACGCGAGTAACGCTGAAGCGGCGTTCCTCGCCGGGCAGCACGACGTGACGATCAGCCGGAATTTCCCGCCCCAGTTCGCGCGGCTGCTGGGCAAGCCACGGCTCGCGCTCGATGGCTTCACGCCGCTCTACGTCGAGTGGATGGAGCTTTCCAGACGCGACATCTTGCCGAAGTGGCGCCGGACGTGGATGGCGAGCAACCGGTGGTACCTCAATATGCAGCTCACGCTGGCCGACTTCGTGTTCTGCGCCGATGAGCGGCAGCGGGACCTCTGGATCGGGATGATGATGGCTCTCGCCCTGGTCCCGTCCGATGTGTACCTGCGAGACCCTTCGCTTCGCAAGATCATCGACGTCGTGCCTTACGGCGTGAGCCAGCGGCCTGTAACGCCGAAAGCGCGCGTCCTTCGCGGAGTGATCGATGGCATTGCCGAGGCCGACAGGGTGCTGCTCTGGAACGGCGGCGTCACCGAATGGAACGACGTGGACACGCTGCTCCAGGCGATGGCGAGGCTGGCTGCGCGGCGGCCCGAAATCAAGCTCGTCTTCATGGGAGTTGACCACCCCGATTTCGCCTTCGGGCCGGTTGCCGGAGTGACGAAGCACGCCTTCGAACTCGCTCGGGAACTGGGGTTGGAGAACCGGAATGTCTTCTTCCGAGGCGGATGGGTGCCCTACGAGCGGATCGATGACTACCTCGCGGAAGCGGATGCCAGCGTCTGCCTGGGATACGAGAACCTGGAGAGCCGGTTCGCGTTTCGCACGCGCTACGTGGACCTGTTCCGAGCGCGCGTGCCTCTGCTGTGCACGCGCGGCGACGTCCTCGCCGACCGCGTGGAGCGCGAGCCACTCGGGATCACCGTACCGGAACGCGACATCGATGCGGTGGAGCGGGGGATCGAACGGCTGCTGGACGACGAGGCACTGCGAGCGCAGTGTCGGACGAACCTCGGAGCGATGGCCGCCGAGCTCTCATGGGACTCGGTCGTGCGGCCCCTGGTCGATTTCTGCCAGAGAGACGAGACGTTTGCCATGGCGCCGCAGCGGCGCCGGTTGCAGGCGTACACCCGCGGGGGGATGTACTTCGCGCTGAAGAACATCTGCCAGAGCCCGCCGCTGCACGGTTGACGGGTTGTCTGTACTTACTGTTGTCTCGCTGAACTTGCGGGGCGTGCATGACCGCTGGTGGAAGCGCGAGCCGCTCGTGGTCGCGGGATTGGCCGAACTCGCGCCGGACGTTATTTGCCTGCAGGAGGCCGCGACCTGGTGCCTGCAGGCGCGTTGGCTGGCGTGGCGGCTTTCGGGCCGGACCGGACGCCGCTATCACGTTTCGCAGGCGCGGAAGGCCGGTTACCGGGGCATCTTCGAAGGCCTGGCGGTACTCTCGGCCCTACCAGCGGAATCGCGCGGACGGTTGCGGTTGGGGGCGCAGGGACGGGTCGCGCAGCGAGTCAGGCTGTTCGCGGGGGGCCGCCCGGTGGTGGCGAACGTCCACTTCGATCACCGGGGGTCGGGTTCGGACAACCGGGCGTCGCAGGCCCGGCGAGTGGTGCGCTGGTTGGACGCCTCCGCGCCGCTCGTTCTCTGCGGAGACCTGAACGACCGGCCGGACAGTCCAGCGCTGGCCGTGCTGGGCGAACATTATCGATCCGCGCACGTGGAGTTCGGCTTCGAAGTCAAAGGGACCGCACCTGCCTGGGAGGCGGGCCGGGTCATCGACTACATCTTGGTGAGCCCGGGGATCGCCGTCGCGGAAGCGGGAGTGTTCCTCGATTCTCCGGTCAATGGGGTGTGGCCCTCGGACCATGTTGGCCTGTGGGCGCGGCTCAGCCTGTGAGTGCTTCGGGCTAGGACGCCTTGCGTTCGCTCTGGGGGGCGTGGGCCGACACTTCATAGAGGCGGCGGCTGATGCGGGCCTTATCGCTTCCATGGCGAACATCGATGGCTGCGGGGAGCGCGACAACGCGGCGGCGGAACGCGGGCAGGAGGGCCGGGGCCGCGGGCAGCGCGCCAAGCGAACCCAGGAGGGTGGCGCGGCGGTTGATTGCCTCCATTTGGAAGCGGGCGGCGAGGTCGGCGGTCTGGTAGTTCATTTCGGTTGGTCTCCTCTGGTTGTGCCAGTTAGACCAGCCGGCGGCGAAAGTCTTACACGGTCCCGGAGAAATTCTTGCGAGGCGCCGCAATGGGTGGTGGAGAGCGGGCGATTACCGCAAATGCGGCATGCCTGCTACCATGCTCCTTCGGCGCGGGGTGTAGCTCAGCCTGGCAGAGCGCTACGTTCGGGACGTAGAGGCCACAGGTTCAAATCCTGTCACCCCGACCAACCTCTTTCCCATCGGCAAGGTTCGCGCAGCGGAGAGTCCCTTGCTGTGGCTTTTGTAATCCCCCTCCAATCCTCCTCCAATCTCCACCCCACATCCTGACCTTACGGACTCAGGCCAACCGGCCCCAAACCGTCCGCCAGGATTGCCGCTATGAGTAACAACCACCACGAAGAAGACCACGACGACCTCCACGACCGGGGCCTCGCTTTCGACCTTGCGACCCTGATGCAGCGCCGCAACGCGCTCAAGCTGATTTCGGGCGTCGCCGTTGGCGCCACCGCCGTCGCCCTCGTCGGTTG
>CAZKZR010000497.1:0-737 GCA_964557245.1 uncultured Anaerolineaceae bacterium
CACCAATGGCGTCCGAGGCGTTCAAGATCAGGTTCATGATCACCTGGCGAATCTGGGTTGCGTCGCCTTCCACCGTGGGCAACGCGTCCGCGAAACGGTAGCGCAGCGCAGCCCGCTTCGAGACGCTGACCTCCAGCAGGTGCGCCATCTCGCCGACCACGCGGGAGAGGTTCAACGGCTCGATGACGAACTTCCCCTTGCCGGAATAGGCGAGCATCTGGCGGGTCAATTCGGCGGCGCGCTGCGCCGCAACCTCGATCTGCTGCACGGTCTGGCGAGCCGGGCTTTCGGGGCCGAGCTCCATCAGGGCGAGCCCGGCGTTGCCCAGGATCGCGACCAGCAGATTGTTGAAATCATGCGCGATTCCGCCCGCAAGGACGCCGAGGCTCTCCAGTTTCTGGGCGTGCTGCATTTGCTGGTCCAGCCGCTTGCGAGCCTCTTCGGCAACGCGCTGCGCTGTGATGTCGGTAACTATCGACAGGATGTGATGCACGGTGCCCTGTTCGTCCATCTCCGGAACAACGCGCGCTCTTCGGTAAGCGACCTGGTTCGGGGTGGCCAGGCTGTGGATGGCGTATTCGTACTCCACGGACTCGCCCGATTCTCGAACCTGCTGCTGTCTCGCAAGGAAGACCTGCGCCAGTTCAGGGTCGAAACCCATCTCGTCGGCCCGTTTTCCAATAATCTTCGCCGGGTCGAGTCCAGCCTCACGCTCGGCTGTGCGGTTCACGAACTCG
>CAZKZR010000497.1:747-2848 GCA_964557245.1 uncultured Anaerolineaceae bacterium
GATGCGAGTGATGAAGTCCGGAGAATTGTCTACGAGGCTGCGGAAGAGACTCTCGCTCGCCAGGAGCGCGGCCTGGCTGGCATGCCGCTCGGTGACATCGAAGGCGGAGATGATCACCGCGGGCTTTCCCCGGAACGCGATCCTGGTGCCGGTCAATTCAACCGTCCGGGATTCGCCGCTGTAGGTGCGAATCGTCAGTTCGTACCGGGAGGGTATGTCCTCTCCTGCGAGCCGGGAATTGGCGCGGGTAATGAGCGCTTTGGCTCCTTCCTCGCCAAGAAGGTCCTTCAACGAGTCGAGGCTGCCAAGGCGGTCCCTGGAGTAACCGGTCAGGCGTTCCGCTGCGGCATTTACGAGCAGGATCTCCTGCCCATCGAACACCCAGATCCCGGCCGAGACCGAATCGACCACGGCTTTGAGTTGTTCCTCACTGTCCCTGAGCGCCAATTCGGCGATTTTCCGGTCGTGGATATCGAGGATGAGCCCGGAAATGGTGTCGTCCTTCGAATCGACGAGCTGACCGATGCCGCTCATCCAGCGGTATTCGCCCCCAGGCATGCGGATGCGGTACTCGCGTGGTGCGGAAGGCATCGCTTCGCGCCCGCTCAGGCGGTCTCTTACAGGTCTGGTATCGTCGGGGTGGAAGAGGGCGAGCGCTTCCCGCATCGTCTTCGGCATCTCGGATAGAGGCCGGTGGTAAATCTCGGCCGCCTGCTCGGAGAACTCCATGGTGTCAGTGGCGAGGTGGTAGCGCCACGTACCCATATGGGCAGATTCGAGCGCGTGACGCAGGCGCTCCTCGCTGCGGAGGATGGCTTCGGCCGCGGCGCGCTCCTCGGTGATGTCTCGCGCCACGCTGGCGGTCCCGACCATCGTCCCTTCGCTATCGAGCAACGGGAAGAGGATCGACGCCGTTGTGACCTCCGAACCATCCTTGCGGCGCCAGGTGCGCACGTAGTCCGAAACCGTTTCCCCGGCCAGTAGCCGGTCGCGCAGCCCGGTGCGTTCCTCGCCACTGCTGTCGCCCTGGAACAAGAATTCCGTGGTCCGGCCAAGCACTTCGGGTTCGGTCCACCCGAACATGCGTTCCGCGCCTTTGTTCCAGGACGTGATCTGCCCGGCGAGGTCAGAGCTCATAATCGCGTCGGAGGCCGACTCCACGATGGCGGCGAGGCGCATTTCGGCTTCTCGAGCGCGTCGCACAGAGGTCACGTCGCGGGTGATGCTCAGCGCGCCCAGTATGTGGCCCGTCTCATCCTGGTCGGGCACGATGGCGGTCTGAAGATGCCGCGAGCCGTTCAACTCCGCGGGAGTTTCCAGCTGCTGCGGCTGTCCGGTCCGAATTACCTCAGCCAGCGCCGCCTCCCACTCTCTCAGCACCCGGGAGTCGGGAAAACTCTCCGATGGAGTTTTGCCGAGCAGGTCTTTCGCGGTCGTCCCACTTCCACGCTCGACCGCCGGGTTCACGTACGTGCGCCGCAGCTCGCGGTCCACGCGGACGATCCAGTCCGGCGAGTGTTCGGCCAGCGAGCGGAACTCTCGCTCGCTGCGGGCCAGTTCAGCCTCGGTGCGCTTGCGTTCGCTGATGTCGATGACGCTGCCGCGGACGAGTTGCCGTGAGAAAGGCGGGAGCCGTACCAGGCGGACCTCGCAGGAGATGAGGTCGCCGCCTGCGTTGACGTGGCTCCATTCGGTCATCGGCGATTCGCCGGCGAGAGCGCGGCGGAGCAGGTCAGCCGCGGCTTCGGCGGAAGTCCGGCCGTCGGGTTGAGTCTCTGGGCTCAGCTCTGCTGGTCCGAACTTGAGCAACTCCTCGCGTTCGAGGCCGAAGAGGAGGCTCGCGTTTGGGTTGGCGTCAACGAACCGCCCGGTTTCGCAATCGACGACTACGATGGCATCGGGGGCATGCTCGAACAGGATCCGGTAGCGCTCTTCGCCTTCGCTGGGAGTAAGGCGCTGCCCCGCGTCATCATCCATAGCGCCGTTCGCAGCTTCGTCCCGGGGTTTCACCTTTTTCCCGTTTCGCCTGAGTTGAGAACCACGTTAGCGGATTAGTCTGGGACTGGCCCTAGGGATTTGCCCTATTCAAGCGCACTGCAAT
>CAZKZR010000498.1:0-2845 GCA_964557245.1 uncultured Anaerolineaceae bacterium
CGGCTCTCGGCGCTGGTGCTGATGCCGTCAACGACATCTGGGGGCTGCGGCATGACCCGGAAATGGCGCGAGCAGTCGCCGAATCCGGGGCGGTGCTCATCGCCATGCACAACCAGCGGGGCCGTCCCGCCACTGACGATGTAACCGGGGCTATCTCCGCGGGCTTCAAGGAAACCCTCCGCATCGCCGCCGAGCACGGCATCGCGGATGACCGCATCATCCTCGACCCGGGCTTCGGGTTCGGGTGGACGCCGGAACAGAACCTGGAGATGGTCCGCAACCTCATCTTCCTCTGGGCCGCCCAGTTTCCCTACCCGCTGCTGCTGGGCACCTCTCGGAAGTCGACCATCGGCCACATCCTCGGGGGTGCGCCAGTTGACCAGCGGCTCGAAGGCACGGCTGCGAGCGTCGCCATTTCCATTGCGTCCGGCGCCGATATCGTCCGCGTCCACGACGTCGCCGAAATGGTGAAAGTCGCGCGAGTGTCCGACGCGTTCGTCGCCCGCGGCCCGCTCACGATCCCGCAGGCGCCGGTTGTGCTTGCGTTGGGTTCCAACCTCGGCGACCGAGCCGCCAACCTTCGCGCCGCAGTCGCGGCACTCCAGGAAGAACACCTCGCCGTCACGAGCCGTTCTTCCATCTGGGAGACTGCGCCGGTGCCGGCTGACCAACCGGCGTTCCTGAACGCGGTTGTCACGGCAGAGACCTGGCACTCGCCGGAGAGCCTCCTTGGCGTGCTCAAGAAAATCGAGTACCGCCTTGGCCGCCGTCCGGAGCGGCACTGGGGGCCACGGCCGATCGACCTGGACATCCTGGTCTACGGGCGCGAGCGGGTGGAGACCCCAACGTTGACCATCCCCCACAAGTTAATCCGGGAGCGGTCTTTCGTATTGGCACCACTGGCGGAGGTGCTTCCGGGAGTGCTACCTGGCCTCGGAATCACAGCAGCCGATGCGCTGGCGCGAGTGGGAACCGAAGGGTTGAGGCGGTTCGGAGCCTTGTAGCTCCGAGGTCCATCCATTTCTTTACCTTGCTATGGAACCGAAGTCCTCCGGCCGGCGTTCATCCGGCATGAACGCGATGACGCGTTCAGAGGAGGAAAGGTATGAACGTCAGGTGGATGGTCGCAGGGGTGATGACCGCCGCGCTGTTGTTCGCCGCCTGCGGAGACGATGACCTCGGCGACGACAACGACGGTGGAGGCGACATTGCGAGCCGGGCGGCGCAGGCAACGTCCGTCTCCGGGGCAGAGAAGCCTGCCACGAGTGCTGCTGACACCAGCGGCAGCGGCGGCTCTGGCGGCGCACCGCTGCCCTCACTGGATCCCTCGCGGAAGATCATTTTCACGGCCAACCTGGACCTGGCTTCGGGCGACGTGGGGCGGGCGTTCAGCGACGCGGCGAATCTAACCACGAGCAACGGCGGCTACATCGAGAAGTCCTCGTTTTCCAACGACAGCGACGACAACGGTCGCAGGTCCGCCAGCCTGACCATCCGGGTGCCTTCGCAGAACTACGGATCGCTGCTGGCGAGCCTGCGGACGATGAACGGGGTGAACGTCCGCACGGAGGGCTCGAATTCGAACGAAGTGACCGAGCAGTACATCGACCTGCAGAGCAACCAGCGCAACCTCGAACGCACGGAGCAGCAGTACCTCGAGTTACTGAAGACAGCGAAGAGCATCCAGGAAGTGCTGACCGTGCAGGATCGGCTGACGAACGTGCGCAGCCAGATCGAGCAGATCCAGGGACGGTTGAAGGTACTGGACCAGCGGGTGGAGTTCGCGACCGTGAACCTCACGATTTCGCCGGCAGTTGCCAGGGTGGGACAGCCGAACGATTCGGACTGGACACTGCGCGGGGTCCTTGTCGAGAGTGTGCAGAGGTCTGTGGAGGCAGCACGGTACGTGGCGGCCGGGGCGATCGTGACGATGGTAGCGCTTGCCTGGCTGGCTGTGCCGTTGTCACTGTCGCTGTTTGCGGTCCTCCGCTTGCGCAAGCGTGGACCCGGCGCGGGCCTGCCGCCGAAGCCTCTCGAAGAGGCATGAATCCTTCAGGTATGACGAAGGGGCAGGCGATATGCCTGCCCCTTCTGCTGGAAGACAGTGACGTTAGCGGGACCGCTTCGCGGCGAAGGCGAAGCCGCCGGCGCCAAGGACCACCACCGCGCCCGCGATGGCCAGCATCGGGCCGAAGCTGTTGCTGGACTCGGCACGGGCGTTTCCAGTCGCTGGCGCGGCGGGTGCGGCAGGCGCCGGCGCATCGACAAGGGGAATGACCTTGAGCGTGCCGTTCCCTGCCAGGCCCACCGCAACCGCGGTGTACACCGTGCGGGCGTCGAGCTTCACCCCGGGTACGGTGAGGACCGTGGCGCCTGAGGCGTTGACCTTCACGTCAAGGCTGTACGTCCCGGCAGGGACGGGCGTGTACGGGCCGAAGTTGCGATAGGCAACACCGGTGAACACTTTGGTGCTGGTGCCGCTGACGGCCACGTCCACTGGCGGGGCATCGGGCGAGGCGTGGATGAGTCGCACATGCGCATTGCCCGCGGCGGGCGTGCTGTTGTCGTCCTCCAGGGGATAGAGGCCAAGTGTGCCCTTACCAAGCTCGCCAACAGCAAGGATGGTGTAATCCTTGCCGGCACCGACTTCGATGTTGGCTTCGAGAGCGGGCGCACCCGTACCATTGGACGGCGACACGAAGACTTTCACGTTGTGGCCACCAGCGGGCAGCGAGGCGTAGGGCGTGTTAGCCGGGAACGCAAGTGCGGTGACAGCTTTGGCACCATCGACGAAAATGTCGACAGCTGGGGTGTCGGGGGATGCGTGCATGACGCGGACGCGTCC
>CAZKZR010000499.1:0-2839 GCA_964557245.1 uncultured Anaerolineaceae bacterium
CGCGGGCGATGTTCGTGTCTGCCACGGTCACCTGTTCTTCGCGGGCGAAGCAGCGCACGGCGGAGGCGGTGTACGGACCCACACCTGGCAGCGAGAGCAATGCGTTTGGCTCGAGTGGGAGGTTGCCGTCGTGACGTTCGGTTACAGCGACGGCGAGCCGATGGAGATTCAAGGCGCGGCGGTTGTAGCCGAGACCTCGCCAGGCGCGAATGACCTCGGAGGGTGGCGCGGCGGCGAGCGCGGCGAAACCGGGCCAGCGAGACAGCCAGGCCTCGTAGTAGGTCCGGACACGGTCGACTTGTGTTTGCTGCAGCATGACCTCGGAGACGAGGACTGCGTAGGGGTCCCGGGTGAGGCGCCAGGGCAACTGGTGGCGGCCCGCGGCGCGGTACCAGCGCATCAACCGCCGGCGGAGGGCTGAAAGGTCAGGAGCGAATGTCGAGGTTGCCCGCATTCATCTTCGACATCAATTCGAGCGCCTCATCGGACACCAGCAGCTCAAGGAAGAGGGTCCGTTCGAGGGCCAGGCCATCGGCGAGGGGCGTTTCGGAGGTGCCGCGTACGAGGCGCTTGATGTAGCCCGCGGCGCGAGCGGGAAGGCGCGCCATCTCATCCGCCACAGCTTTCGCACGGGTGAGCGAAGCGCCCGGGGGCGTCAGTTCCTGGACGATCCCGAGTTCGAAGGCTTCCTTCGGCGAGACGGTGCGGCCGCGCATGGCCATTTCAAGCGCGCGAGGCATGCCAACGAGGCGGGCAAGCTTTTGAGTGCCTCCAGCGCCGGGGAGGATGCCGATCTTGACCTCCGGAAGACCTACTTCGTAGTCGCCTTCCTCCGCAATGCGCATATCGCAGGCCAGGGTGAGTTCGAACCCGCCGCCCATGGCGAGGCCGTTGATCGCCGCGATGACCGGCTTCGGCATCGTCTCGATGCGGTTAAATACGCGGTCGAGGTCCCGTTCGGGCAGCCGCGATTCAGTGTCGACTACGACGCCCTGCTCTCTCAGCCGGCGGGAAAGCGCTTCAAGTTCGACAACGGAGTAGTGGCGGATGAAGACGCCGGCGAGGCCGCCGGTGAGCACGACCGCGCGCACGGCGTCGTCGCTCGCCAATTCCTGAGTCAGGGCATCGAGCTCAGGGACCGTGGCGGAGTCCATGTAGCCCATGGGCGGATTAGTGATCGTGACGATTGCGACCGCGCCTTCGCGCTCGACGGATAGCTGGGGCATGTCTAGTCGTCCTCTTCTTCTCCGCCTTCGTCGTCGCCGCCACTGGACTTGGAGGCCGGAACGATAGCGATATCGCTGCCTTCGCGCTTGCCCTTCTTGGGGGCGGGAACAGCTTTGAGCGTGTCGCCAAGGGTCTGCAGCGCTTCGGCGGATGTTCCGGACGGCGCGACTACCGCGAGCGTGCCGGAATCCCGGAGGACGCGGAGTTCGCTGACGGCTGCACCTGGTTCGACGGAGACAATCAGCCCGGTAGCCGCGAATGACGCGATCCGGACGAGTGCCAGTTGCTGGGCGAGCGTCATGGGGCCGCTCGCGCGCTGGATGAAAAGTCCGTCGAGGCCAAGCGGCCCTATCGCCCGAAGAATGTTGTCTTCCATGTCCAGGGTGGCGACGACGACCTGGCCCATCTTTTCGCTATCGACAGCGGCGGAATCGGTGGTTTCGAGGGGGCTGACGACGAAATCGCAATTGGCCTTGCGGAGCACCTCGGCATCAGCTTCGGAGAGGTTGGCGAGGCCGGCGCCGATCGCGAGTTTTTCGCTTGCGATGCCGTTCATGGCCGCGGCGGCGGCAGAGGCGTTGCCGGCATCAACGAGCACGGCATCAGCGCCCGCGTCGACGGCCGCCTGGATTTCGGCGGCGGTGCGGGCAGTTGCGATAAGGGCCATGGCGCGCGGCTGTTCGCGGGTGACGCGCCCGAACCCAATCGCAGGGCCTTCCCGTCGCTGAAGTCGCTGAATGCGTTTCTGAAGCTGGCTCATGGGTCACTCCTGGGGGTTGAAGGGGCGCGGCGGACGACTTGCCCAGCCTGGATGACGGCGCGAATCGCCGACTGATCGGTGAGGAGGGAGATATCGTCGAGTGGGTTTCGCTCGAGAACGACAAGGTCGGCGGCGAGGCCGGGTTCGATGCGTCCGACTTCGTTGTTGATCTGGAGTAATTCAGCCGCCCAGGCGGTCGCGGCGAGGAGGGCAGCGCCGGGGCTCATGCCGAGCCTGACCATGCGGACGACTTCCTGGGCGTTCTCACCCGGCCGGTTGGCCGGGGTGCCCTGGTCAGTGCCCATCGCGATGTTCACACCGGCGGCGAGCGCCGCGCGAAAGCTCTGCTCATGGGAATCCAGAACCTGCCAGCCCTTATCGACCATGTAGGACGGGATCCCGGCTTCGAGCCCGCAGTGAGCGATCTGGAAGGGGGCGGTGAGGGTGGCGACGAGGTATGTGCCCCGCTGGAGCATGAGATCGATGGCTTCCTCATCAAGCCAGACGCCGTGCTCGATCGAATCGACGCCCGCGCGGACCGCATTCTTGATGCCTTCGCTGGCCTGGGCATGCGCTCCAACGACCCGGAAGGCCTTGTGCGCTTCCTCCACTCCGGCGCGCATTTCCTCTTCGGTGAAGCTGGGCGAGCGTGGATCGACTCCGGGCGTCATCACTCCGCCGCTGGCAAAAAGCTTGATGGCGGTTGCGCCCGCTCGCAATTGTTCGCGGACGGCCCTGCGGACTGCATCGGGGCCGTCTGCTTCAGTGGCGAGGAACCCGTGGCCGTGTCCACCAGTCATGGTCACTCCGAGGCCGGCGGCGAGCATCCTCGGACCGGAGATTAGGCCGGCC
>CAZKZR010000500.1:0-2837 GCA_964557245.1 uncultured Anaerolineaceae bacterium
CCGACACCAATTTCACGGTGATCTCGGTGGCACTGGAGAGCCGGGGGCTCGAGGGAGCTCTGCCCTGGATCACGCCCGCGAATCCGACCTACCCGTGCCTGATCGACCGGGAGCACGAGGTGGCGCGCCTGTATGGCATGACGAACGTGCCGAACGCGGTCTGGATCAACGAGGACGGCCGGATTGTGCGGCCCGTGGAGCCAGCCGGGAGCACCGACGGCTTCCGCCACATGGACCTGGCCACGCGCACGATGCCGCCGGAACAGATTGCGAAGTCCCGTGACACGCGCGCGGCCTATCTCGACGGACTGCGCGATTGGGCGCGCCGTGGCGATGCTTCGCCGTGGGCGCTGGAGCCAGACGAGGTTCGGAAGCGGATGCGGGGAGTGACCCCGGAAATCGCGCTGGCTCGCGCCTACTTCCAGCTTGGGGAGCACCTCTGGGAACGGGGCAACCTTCTCCGCGCCCGCGCCAACTTCGATGAGGCTATCCGGCTGGACCCGGAAAGCTGGGAGTACAAGCGCCAGGCATGGGACCTCGAGGAGCAGGGGAAATCCATGGGGCCGGAGTTCTGGACCGCTGTGCAGGCACTCGGCGATAAGGCGTACTACCCGGAGATCGACATCCCGTCGTAGGCTGAACGGTACCCCTTGTTCGGAGCCGGTGAATGATCGTCGTCGAGCCACGGATCGTGCAAAAGCCATCGCAGCACTACGTCGGGAAGCGCGACGTTATCCAGATGTCTGCGCAGCCGCAGTTCATCCCGAATGCGATTGCGGAGGTGATGGCGTGGGCGTCTACCAATGCCGAACTGACGGGCCAACCTCCGTTCATGCGGTTCTGGTGCATCGACATGCCGGGCCGGATGGACGTTGAGCTTGGTGTGCCGGTGCGGAGTGCGGTCGAACCGCTAGTGGGCCTCACAGCCGGAATGTTGCCGGCGGGCCGTTACGCGGCGCTTGAGTACGCGAACATCGCTGAAGGGATCGCGGGAAACGCCCACCTCCTGCAATGGATGGCGAGGGAAGGACATGCCGCGGATGCATGGAGCACGCCAGAGGGCCACGCTTTCGCCGCCCGCCTGGAGGCGTACCTGACCGACCCGGCGGTCGAACCCGATCCCGCGAAGTGGGTGACCGAGGTGGCTATTCTGCTGAAGGGCGACGGCTAATCCGGGCGGCCCTCCCCGGTGAGAAACCAACGCGGCACCTCTCGGAACATCAGGTCGATCGTTTCCGGCGGCACACCCTGGGCCACCAGCGCCGGCGCCGCGACGTTCGTGCAGAACAGGTAGCGAGTCGGGCCATCGGGAGCGGCCGGTTGCTGACCAGCGAGCACCGGGGCCGGCGCGTAATCGTGGCCGAGCATCAAGCGGTTCGCCCAGCCGCGGTCGATAAGGGCCTTCACCGTGGCGTTGCGCTGCTCCCAGTTCGGGCGGCCGGGGGCGCCGGGATAGCGGTCCATCGACAGGTAGACACCGGTCTTGAGCAGGTCTTCGAGGTAATCGACGTCCGTGCTGTCGGCGCTGTGACCGATCGCAATGCGGTCCATGGGCGCGCCTTCTTCCAGGAACACCTCTACCTGGCGCCTGCCAACTTCTTCGGGCGCCCAGTGGTGCGTGGAGATCGGGCAGCCGGTGCGCTTACAGGCGCGGGCCGCTCCGCGAAGGATTCGTTCGCCTTCCGGAGTGACTCCGCCCATGTCGTTCGCGACCTTGATGCAGCCCGCCTTGATGCTGGTATTGCCGATCCCGACTTCGATTTCGCGGACGAAGATGTCGGCGATTTCATCGAGGTCTCGCGTCCAGAACGAACGGGGGACATCGCGCCAGATGCCGGTCGCGACGATGACATTCACGTCGGAGGCCTCGGCGACGTCACGGATGTACTCGACGTCCCGGCCCAGGTCCGGGGTGGTCAGATCGATCAGAGAATCGATGCCGCCGGCTTTGGCCTCACTGAGTTCGCGAATGGCGGTGGCGCGGGTGGCCGGCCAATCGAAGCGCCAGGGGTAATGGTGGTTGTCTTCGCCCATGCCGACGAGGACGTGTTCGTGGCTGAGCGTCGCGCCGAGTTTCGAGGCATCGATCGGGCCGAGAACGGTTTCGATTGTGGCCATGCATCCCTCCGAGGAGCGGATTCTGGCCGGGCGCGGCTGGCTTGTCGAACGTTACTGCTGGACTTGCTGCATCTGAAGGCGGGTTGCCTGGCTTTGCAAAGTTTGGCCGCGGATGACGCCGCGGACCGGGCGGACGTCATCGTAATCCCGGCCGTAGCCGACCGGGACGTAGCGATCATCGGCGTACTGCCCGTGGGTCGCATCCAGGCCGACCCAGCCGAAGTCCGGCCGGAACACCTCGACCCAGGCGTGCATCGCTTCGACGTCGATGCGCTCGGTTTCGGGTGGTGCGCTGAAAAAGTAGCCGCTGACGTAGCGAGCGTGGAAGCCCCAGCTGCGGAGCAGCGCGAGATAGATGTGGGCGAAATCCTGGCAGACGCCCGCGCCCTGGGTGATGACCTGCTCGATCGGCGTGAGGGCATCGGTTGAGCCGACTTCATACACGAACCGCTGCGGCATCCAGCCGAGGGCCGACTCCACGGCGGTCCAGGACGGTTCCACCAGCCCCCACCCGAGCGACTCGACGGCGCTCCGGCGGACACGTTCACTATCGCGCTGATACCAGAAGTCCTCAGCACTGGTGAGCCCGGCGGGACGCTCGATCGGCGTGGTTTCAACGCTGGCTGAGGTCCGGAAGATGATGCTGCCGTGGGAGCCGGGGCATTCGACGATGTCCACGCCGCTGCGCCTCGATCTGGCGCACGGCAACGAAGGTTTCC
>CAZKZR010000501.1:0-2833 GCA_964557245.1 uncultured Anaerolineaceae bacterium
GGGCAGTGGGCAAACATCGTGAAGGAGCCGGCGTGACCGGGGCGGCCGTCACGGCCGGTTCGCGCTTGCGGCTGCCGCCCCTGGTCTCGGCGATGCGGCCGTACCAGTGGCCGAAGAACGTCATCGTTTTCGCGGCGCTGATCTTTTCGGCCGGGGATGCGTGGAAGCCTTCCGAACCCGAAGAGTTCTGGCCGCTACTCGGCAAGACAGCGGCGCTCTTCGGGCTGTGGTGCATGGTCTCCAGCGCGACCTACCTTATTAATGACGTCCGGGATCGGGATAACGATCGCCTCCACCCGCGAAAGGCGCGGCGGCCAATCGCCAGTGGTGACCTCAGTGTGACAACCGCGCTGGTTGTCGCCGCCGTGCTCACGGCGGCGGCGCTGCCACTCACCTTCGCCGTCGATACCACCGCGGCGGCGATCCTCGCCGGCTACGCGGTCGTGATGGTGCTGTACAGCTTCGGACTGAAAACGGTGGCCATCCTGGACATCATCATCCTGACCGGCGGAGTGGTTGCGCGCGCATCGGCAGGCGCGACCGCCATCGATGTCCACATCTCGCCCTGGCTGTACGTGTGTTCAAGCTTCGCTGCCCTGTTCTTCGCCACCAGCAAGCGCTGGGCCGAATTCCGCCAGCTCGGCCCCGAAGCGGCGCGGCACCGGCCGGCGCTCGCCGGTTACTCAGGCGAGCTGCTGAGCCAGTTGCTGAACATCACCGCGGCCGGAGCGCTCCTGAGCTTCGCGCTCTACACCATCGAATCCGAACGGGTGCCGAGCAACGGGGCGATGGCGCTGACGATTCCGTTCGTCGCCTTCGGGCTGTTCCGCTACCTGCTGCTCCTAAACGGGGAGCGCAGGACCGATGCTCCCGACCGCATCGTGTTCACCGACCCGCAGATCGTCCTCGCCGTCGGCGGATTCGTGCTGACGGCGCTCGTTGTCTTGATTGCAAACAGCTAGCACGAGAAAGACCGACGCCGCGGGAACGAAGCGGCGCGCACCGTTGCGAGGCCGAACTAGTGGACCCCGTCACCCACTGGCGCTTCCGCCAGCTCCGGGTGCCCGCTCCAGGCCCAGCCGTACATCGTCTTGCTCACTCCCATGAGCATCCCGAAGAGTGCCTGCGGGTGGACGAAGATGTTCGTACCATCCGGCCGGTTTTCGCCGGGCGCATAGCGCAGGTTGTTCGCCTCAAGCCGGGCAGCCAGCGCGTTCACGTCGTCAGTCTCGATGTAGCACATATAAAGGGAGGGACCACGCTTGCGGTAGAAGCGGTCCATCGCGCCGCTTCCTTCGTACGTCTGGACGACTTCGATGCGGTCCAGGCGCGCCGGCGGCTGGAACAGTGTGAGCGTGCCTTCGTAACCGTAGAGCCGGGATCCGATGGGGCAATACCGCGAGTCATCGAGGCCGAAGAGGTCCGTGTAGTAGTCCGTCGCCTCCTTCCAGTCCGTCACTGGATTCGTGACTTCGTAAACGCAGCGGATATGCCCGACATACTCGCGGGGTTCCTCCTGAACGAGCACCGTGGGCATGCCGAACCGGGTGTTCGCCAGGTAGAGCCGGCCCTTCTCGTCCACCGTTGCCTCCTCCCTTGTCTCCAGCCGCTTCGCCAGCGCCGGGAGGTCCGGGGTGGAAAACCCGGCGCCGTAGAGGCCCTGGCCCCAGCTGTCACGAAAGTCCTGGATCGGCCCTGGTCCGGCGGGCTCCAGGAATTCGAAGAGTGAACGGCCAGCCTGGACGGTGGTGCGGTGGGCGTTCAGATACCGTGACCCATCCTCGCTCACCTGCTCGGCGCCGAACACAGCCTTCCAACGCTCTGCCGCTACCTTCCGGTCAGCCACCACCATCTGGATTCGGTCGACGTAGCTGAGCATTGCGCACCCTCGGGTCTAAGTCCGGAGAGTATGGACGAATCCAGGCGTGAGTGGGCAAGAACAAAGGCGGCGCTTGCGCGCCGCCTTTGCAAGAGTCGAAGCCGGTAGCCCGCCCTAAGCCGATTCGGCCTGCGTGTTGATGACCGGGACGTCCACTTCCTGGCCGCCACGAGTGAGCAGCAACGGTCGCGTCCGGCTGGTCACGCTTTCCGCGTTGACGACGCACTTTTTCACATCGGTGCGGCCGGGGATCTCGTACATCACTTCCATCAGCGTCTCTTCGAGGACGGTGCGGAGGCCGCGGGCGCCGGTCTTGTGCTTGATCGCCGATTCCGCGATGGCCTTGAGGGCATCATCCGTGAAGACGAGCTCCACGCCGTCCATCTGGAAGTACCGCTGGTACTGCTTGATGAGCGCGTTCTTCGGTTCAGTCAGGATCTTGATCAACGCCGTTTCGTCCAGCGACTGCAGACCGACAACCATCGGCAGACGGCCCACAAATTCGGGGATGAGACCGAACTCGAGCAGGTCGTCATGCGTGACGTGCATCATCAGCTCGTCCTTGCGCTGGCTCCCGCGGAACCCGCGCTGGGCCTGGAAACCGAGCCGGACGTGGTCCCGGGTGAGGCGCTTTTCGATGTGATTCTCCAGCCCCTCGAACGCGCCGCCGCAGATAAAGAGGATGTTCGCCGTGTTGATCTGCAAGAAATCCTGGTGCGGGTGCTTGCGCCCACCCTGCGGTGGAACGTTCGCGACACAGCCTTCGATGATCTTGAGAAGGGCCTGCTGCACGCCTTCTCCGGAGACGTCCCGGGTGATGCTCGGGTTGTCGGACTTGCGGGCGATCTTGTCGATTTCGTCGATGTAGACGATGCCGCGCTCGGCCTTCTGGATATCGAAGTCCGCCGCCTGGATCAGGTGGAGGAGGATGTTCTCGACGTCTTCACCGACGTA
>CAZKZR010000502.1:0-2823 GCA_964557245.1 uncultured Anaerolineaceae bacterium
AACGCGCTGATGAACATGCACAGCATCAGCGAACCCAGCAGCAACCACTTCTGCCGCATCTCCAGCATGTCGCCCAGGGCTACATCGGCCGAAAGCTGTTGTGCCATAAACCTGACTCTCACGTAAGGGTTCGCATCAGACTAAACGAATGGTTAGCGCGGCACAAACTAATTGGTGGCGCGTTCGTCACCGGTTCATTAGCCGCTTGGATGCCGCCGCCGGTACCCTGAACTGATGGCGGAGTTGCTCGCTTCAGGGTTGCGATGGCTGCACGGTACGCGAGGTTCCAACGTGTACCTGGTGGAAGCCGATGACGGGCGGCTGGCCCTGGTGGACACGGGCTTCGGCTCCAGCGCGAAGGCGATTCTCGAAGAACTCTCGGCGCACGAAGAACCGCTTTCCATGATCCTGCTGACCCACGGCCATCGCGACCATTCGGGCGCGGCGGCCGCGGTTCGGGCAGACACCGGGGCGCGCGTGGCACTCGGCCGCGGAGACTGCCTGGAAGTGGATGGTCGCATGGTGCTGCATCCAACGCTCGGGCGGACACATCCGCTGCGGAGGATGACGTCGCGGGCGCACAGGCCGGCTCGCGAAGACACGCCGGTCGATATCCCCCTCGAAGGTCAGGTCGAAGTCCTCCCGGGGATTCGCGCGCTGCCGGCGCCCGGCCATACACCGGGCGCGTACTGTTTCGTCGTCGATAGGCTTGGCGCGGCGTTCGTCGGCGACCTTGTCATCAGCCACGGCGGAGAACTCACGCGCTCGATGAAGTGGGCGAATAGCGATGACGAGCAGTACCTGGAGTCGATTCGGGAGTTCGCCCGGGTGGCGCCATCGATCGGACTGCCCGGGCACGGGACGCCGGTGGTCGATGGTTTCGGCGCCTCGCTGACGATACTGGGCGGGCTCCCGCGGCGCAGCGGATTCCGTTGCAGCTTCGAGCGAACGCGCCGGCTATTTCACTTTTCGAAGGGCATCTCAACGCCGCGGAAGGCCGCCCCGCGTGAGGGCGATGAGTCCTAATCACCCGAGGACCGCCCAGCTCGCGGTGACCACCCATTTTGGCGGAATTCGTGCGCGGTCCGGGGTTGGCCGGGTACAGTCTGGGCCATGAAGCCCTATGTCCTTGTCCTCGGTCATGCTTGCGCCGCTGGTGAAGCCCCGGCGAACACGCTCGCAGGAGTCCGCTCCTGCCTCTCCGCACGCGTGGAAGGCATGGAAATCGATGTTCAACTCTGCGCCGATGGCGTGCCCGTCCTGATGCATGACGACACCGTCGAACGCACTACCAACCTGCGCGGCCCGGTCAGCGAGAAGACACTCGCCGAACTGCAGGCAGCCGACGCCGGCGATGGCGAGCCGGTGCCCACGCTAGACCAGGTGCTCTCCCTGGTTGCCGGCCAATTCACCGTGATGTGCGAACTCAAAGCCACGCCGGACGCGCCGGAGCAGGACCAGGCCTGCGTCGACGCTGTTGTCGAGGTCATCCGCAAGCACCACGCAGAATCGTGGACGGCCATCCACTCCTTCAACCCGATCATGGTCGAACGCGCGCGCAACACGGAGCCGCGAATCTCGGCCACCATCATCACCGGTCCAATCGAAGGCGAGCAGGTCGATCGCCTCCTCGGCGGCCTCATGAAGCGCAACGCCCAGGCCATCTCCGTCGAGCATCACTGCATCGACCGCGCGCTCATCGAAAAGGCGAAGCGCCGCCAGGTCACTGTCTGGGCCTGGACCGCGGACACACCGGAGGACTGGGGCCGCATCGTCGAAGCAGGTGTCGACGGCATCATCACCAACGTTCCGCACAAGCTGAGGGAGTGGCTCACCTCGGGGATCTAACCGGTTACCAGCTCCCGCCGCCGCCGCCACCGCCGCCGCCGCCCGATGAACCGCCTGAAAACCCGGAACCGCCGCTCGAATGGCTGCTGCTCAGGGTGCTGCCAACCGAGCTGGAGAAGCTCTGCAGGTTGCTTGAGAACGCCATCGCGGAGAACGGCGTGGTGCCGGTATACCAGCTGGACGTGGAACTCGCCGCCGTATCGTCCAGGCCCTGGAACGCCTTCGCCCACTTGTCCACGCACCCGAAGACAATCGCGAACGGCAGATAGCGAGCGAAGATGTTCTCCTGCTCGTTGAACTGCTGCCGGTACTTCTCCGCGGTGTTGATGTACAGCCGGAAACCAAGGATTCGGCGCAGCATCTCGCTCCCGGCCGCGGTCCTGCGCGCCATCGAGCGCGAGACCACGAGCATGGCGATTCCCGCCGGGATGAGCCCGAGGAAGAACAGGCCGCGGTGGATAAACACCGCCGCGAAGCAAGAAAGCCCAATTGCCAACAAGATCAGCCCGACGGCGACGATGATCCACATTCCACGCGCGCTCTCCGGCTTCTGCGCGAACCACTTCCGCTTCATCGCGTCGTCGTAGATGAGGTTCTTCGCCTTCGCCAGGTCTTCAGCGAACTTGTACCGCAGATCGGATAGCTCGACTTCGCTCTTCCCGCCCGAAAACAGCGAGGTGAACACCTTCTTCTCGAAGGCGTTCAGACCTTCCGCTTCCTTCAGCTTTGTCAGCTGCCAGTCGTTCTTCCCGAACCACCCCTTTTTCGGGAGTTCCGTGATGTGCAGGAAGCCCCGGACGGCCAGGTCGATGATTGTGGCAGTCACATCAAGCGTGTCCGCGCGCTCGTCCAGCAGGACGCCCATTTGGGCCGGCCGCAGGTCCTCTGGCGGCAAAAACTCGACAACCACGTGCGGCCCGCCGAAAACAGGCTTGGTCTGCTCCTGTGTTTCGTTCGTCAGGTAGTGGAGCGTGA
>CAZKZR010000503.1:0-2806 GCA_964557245.1 uncultured Anaerolineaceae bacterium
CGACTTCATCGTCTCCTGGACGATCTTGTAGTACTCGCTGCGGATGCCGCGAGGAGTGAAAGCGATCGCATCGCCGACCTTGAGGTGCGCGGAGGGCACATCGAGCTTGCGGCCGTTCACGGCAATCAGGCCGTGGCGGACGATCTGGCGAGCCTGGCTCCGGGAGTCGGCGAAGCCCATGCGATACACGATGTTATCGAGGCGAGTTTCCAGCAGGCGGACAAGGTTTTCGCCGGAGACGCCGGTGCCGCGGATAGCTTCCTTGTAGTAGCGCACGAACTGCTTTTCGAGCACGCCATAGAAGACGCGCGCGCGCTGCTTTTCGCGAAGCTGGAGGCCGCGGTCAGAGACCTTGCGGCGGCGGGCCGGGCGTGGTCCCGGGGGGTTGGGGCGGCGGTCAAAGCTGCACTTGGGCGTAAAGCAGCGATCGCCCTTGAGGAACAGTTTTTCGCCATGACGGCGGCAGAGACGGCAAACGGGGCCGGTGTAACGTGCCATTGACTCAGTTGGCTCCTATACCCGGCGCCGCTTGGGAGCGCGGCAACCGTTGTGGGGGATCGGGGTGACATCGCGGATGGCGGTCACGTTGAGGCCGGCGGCCTGGAGGAAGCGGATGGCGGCTTCACGGCCGCTGCCCGCGCCTCGCACGTACACCTCAACAGACTGGAGGCCGTGTTCCATGGCCCGGCGGGCGGCGTTTTCGCCGGCCAGCTGAGCCGCGAACGGGGTGCCCTTGCGGGAGCCCTTGAAGCCCGAGCCGCCGGAACTCGCCCAGGAGATGACGTTCCCGTTGGGGTCGGTCAGGGTGACGAGGGTGTTGTTGAAGGTGGACTTGATGTAGGCCCGACCGCGAGGGATGGACTTCCGCTCGCGCCGCTTCAGGCGGCGCGTCTTGTCTGCGGCTCCACGTTTTGCATCTGCCATGTGGACCTACTCCTACTTCTTTCCTGCGCGCTTCTTGCCGGCCACCGTCTTGCGGGCGCCGCGCTTCTGGCGGGCGTTGGTGCGGGTGCGCTGACCGTGGACGGGAAGGTTCCGGCGGTGGCGCTGACCCCGGTAGCAGTTGATTTCGACGAGGCGGGCGATGTTCTGGCGAACCTCGCGGCGCAGATCGCCTTCGACGGTGTAGTGCTTGTCGATGTAGTCGCGGATGCGGAGGACATCATCGTCGGTGAGGTCGCGTGAGCGGGTATCCGGGTTGATGCCGGTATCCGCGATGATCGCCTTGGCACGCGTGCTCCCGATCCCATAGATATAGGTGAGAGCGACTTCGATGCGCTTGTCGTTGGGAATGTCTACGCCGGAGATACGTGCCATCGGGCTACCCCTGCCGCTGCTTGTGCTTTGGATTTTCGCAAATCACCATGACGCGTCCGTGCCGGCGGATGACCTTGCACTTGTCGCAACGTGGCTTGACTGATGCTCGAACTTTCATCTGTCTCCTGTGATGGCGGCGACGGCGGCCTACTTGAATCGGTAAATAATTCGCCCGCGACCGAGGTCGTAGGGCGAAAGTTCAACCAGGACGCGGTCTCCAGGAAGGAGCTTGACGAAGGGGACCCGGATGCTCCGCCCGAGATGGGCGAGAACCTCATGACCGTCTGCGAGCTGCACTTTGAACATATCGTTCGGCAGCGGCTCGGTCACCTTTCCTTCCACTTCAATCGTCTCCTTCTTTGCCATACACCCTCGTTTTCGCAGAGATAGGTTTACGGGAGCGTGAGGACTTCAGCCTCACCTCCCGTCCGAATAGCGATCGTATGCTCGAAATGACAGCATAAGCTACCGTCTTTCGTGCTTACAGTCCAGCCGTCCGGTCCTTCAAACACATCTGGCCCGCCGGCATTAACCATCGGCTCGAGCGCGAGCACGAGGCCCGGCAAGAGTTCCGGGCCCCTGTACCGCTGGCGGAAGTTCTCTACGTGGGGTTCTTCGTGCATCTCACGTCCCACGCCGTGGCCACCGTACCCCTTCACGATGGAGAAGCCGCTCGCTTTGATGGTGTCTTCGATCGCCCCGCGCACATCGTTGAGGTGCTTGCCGGGCTTCGCCGCCTTGATGCCTTCCCAGAGGGCGGCCTCGGTGACTTCGATCAACTTTTCAGCGATCGGATTCACCTTGCCTACCGCCACGGTGATGGCCGAATCGCCGACGTACCCGTTGAACGTAGCACCCAGGTCAAGTGTGACGATGTCGCCTTCCTGGAGTTCACGGTTCTTCGGGATGCCGTGCACGAGCTGTTCGTTGACACTCACGCAGATGTTCGAGGGGTAGGGCTTCTTGTCGCCCGGCGCGTAATTGAGAAAGGTCTCCTTCGCGCCCACCCGCTTGAACTCCTCGCGGACGAACTTTTCGATCTCAAGGAGGTTGAGGCCTGGCCTGATCATCTCGCGGAGCTGGACGAGCGTGTTCCCCACGATCCTCCCGGCCTCGCGCATGATGGCAAGTTCATCTTCCGACTTGAGCTTGATCGCCATGCCTAGCGGATGGCCTCCAGCAACGCGGCGGTAACCGCATCCAGCGACTGCTCGCCGTCGATCTCCTTGAGCACCCCGGCGGTGCGGTAGTGTTCGATGAGGGCGGCGGGCGGCTTCTGCTTCTCGAGACGCGACTGTACGACTTCGGGCCGATCGTCTTCGCGCTGGTAGAGTTCGCCGCCGCAGTTATCACAAACGCCGGCCGCCTTCGGCGGGTCGTTGCGTTCGTGGTAGAGCTTTCCACAATTGCGGCAGATCCAGCGCCCACCAAGCCGGGCCACCAGCTCTTCGTCTCGCACGGAGATGAGCAACGCGAAATCGACCTTCGC
>CAZKZR010000504.1:0-2804 GCA_964557245.1 uncultured Anaerolineaceae bacterium
GCAGGCGGTGCAGCCGATGCAGGTCTCGATGATCGAGTAAGCCAAAGGAACCCCTCACAAGGGTCGTAGTGCCTTCCAGTCTAGTCAGTTTCCGGATTCGGTTCCACCCAACACGCTCGCGATGAATCCCTCAGGATGCCCGTCGAACGGAAACTGGCGCCTCCGCACCAGCCGCAGCGCGTGCAGGACTCCGAAGTGCGCCGCTCGCTTCGCCTCATCGCTGTAGCCCATGCTGACGCTGCGTTCCGCGAACACCTCCTGGTCCCGGATGTAGTGCTGCAAGCCCGGGAGCACCACCACGTCCAGGTCCAGGTCAACGAAGTCCAGGTACCCGTCTTCCAATCGCGCGGGCAGGGCGGCATCGCACTTGGCATCCAGGAATTCGCCATCGAGCGAATAGGCGAAGATCACCGTCAGCGGCTGGTCCAGGCATGCGTAATGGATCAGGTGGGATTCGTCGCTATCCACGACCGACCCATCAGTCATCCGCTTCTGGTAGCGGCGCGGGCGGTGGTGCACTGCGATCCATTCACCTTTGCCTGTTTCGAACCGTTCTCCCGGCCATTCGTATTTGATCGACCCGTCGAACTTCCGCTTCCGCACGGTCAGTACCTCGCGCGCGGGCTGCATCACGAACGCTTCGGGTGCTGCTTCAACCCGGCGACTTCCTCCGCCTCGAGGAGGCGGTTGAGGCTTTCCTTCAGCTCGCGAATCTCCGGAAACCGTCCGGTGGATTTGTTATCGAACACCACCTGGCCGTCCACGCTGACGACGAACACGCCGCCCCCCGATGGGGCCAGCCTGAGGCCGGCAACGAAGTCGCCGTACGTATGGAGTAGTTCCTGCGCCACCCATGCCGCCCGCGGCAGGAAGTTGCAGCGCGCACAGTATTCGATCTCAACAGCGAGCCGCCGGGAGCCGTCGGTCACGGCTTCCTCGCCCCCCAGGTCTCCCAGTAGGTCACATCCTCGACGGGGCGGCGGAATCCGGAGCCGAACTTGCCCTTCGGCCAGCCGACGGGGATGAGCGCCGCCGTCTCCACTGATTCCGGGATGCCGAGCAGTTCCCGGATTTCGTTCTGCCTCCCGCGATGGACCGTGGTCAACGCTGTCCCGAGGCCGAGCGCGCGGGCCGCGAGCATTAGGTTCTGGACCGCCGGATAGATGCTGGAACCGGAGACAATATCGCCGCCCCCGGTCAGGCTGCAGGCGAAAATCAGCGCCGGCGCCTCGTGCATGTGCTCGGCGAGATACGTCGCGCTTTTCATCACGCGTTCGTTGCTCAGCCGCTCCTCTTCCGGCAGGCCAGCGCCCGCGCCGTAGCCGGAAGCGATCGCCTTTGACCAGAGTTCGTTGTACCAGCCCTGGATCTTCTTTTTCTTCTCCGCGTCCGTGACCACCAGCCATCGCCAACCCTGGCGATTACCGCCGCTCGGCGCCCGCGTGGCTGCCCAGAGGATCTTCTTGATGTACTCCTCCGGGACCGGGTCAGATTTCAGGCGGCGCATCGCGCGCTGGGTGCCGATTACTTCGAAGAAGCCGGGCTCGACGACGGTTGGTTCGGACATTGGTGGACTCCTGACGGGGCGATGCCTCGATCCTACTCGAACTCAGAAGGCAGGTATCCTGCGGGCAGTGCCATCTCGCCGGGAACGCCAACCGGGTCGCTTCGATGCCGTAATGAACGGTGTCAGCGCAGGCTGCACGGCGTTCCTGCTCGGCTGTCTCGTAGTTGGCATTGTCCTGGTCGCGTGGCGCCTCGGCGGTTGAGCTGGCCAGCCAGCGCGTTCGACCTGACACCGCCCGCGCGATACCTATAATCCGCGCATGCCTGACCTGCCTCTTTCCGGCATCCGTGTCTGTGACCTCACCTGGATCATCGCCGGGCCTACCGCGACGCGCGTCCTCGCCGACTTCGGAGCCGACGTTATCCGCGTCGAACACGGGCAGGCCGCCGACCCGATCCGGTTTGGGCGGCCCATCCTCGGGGAGAAGACCACCCTCAACAACTCGGGGTTCTTCAACTACTTCAACCGCAACAAGCGAAGCATCCTCCTCAACGTCCGGCACCCGCTCGGCATGGAGTTGCTGCATAAGCTCATCGCCGTCTCTGACGTGGTAATCGAGAACTTCTCGAGCGGCGTGCTGGATTCGTGGGAGCTCTCCTACGAAGCCCAGAAGGCCATCAACCCGGGAATCATCTACTGCTCCGTCTCAGGCTTCGGCCACAGCGGTCGCGATGCGCACTTCACCACCTGGGGCCCGACCGCGCAGGCCCTCTCCGGCCTCACCATGTTGTCCGGGCTGCCGGGCAAGCCGCCCGCCGGCTGGGGCTACAGCTTTATGGACCACACGGCCGGCTATTACGCGGCCATCGCGATCATGATGGCGCTGCACCACCGCCACAAAACCGGCGAAGGCCAGCACATCGACATCTCGCAGGTAGAAGCCGGGATGATCCTGACCGGTCCTGCGGTGCTGGATTACACCGTGAACGGCCGGAGTTTCCGCCGCGAGGGCATGCCTCCGGGAAACCGCGCCTGGCACCCGGCGATGGCGCCGCACAACACCTACCAGTGCGCCGGAGAAGACCGCTGGATCGCCATCACCGTCCGCAACGATGCCGAGTGGCAGGCCATGGCCCAGGCGATGGGCGACCCGGAGTGGGCCGCCGACTCTCGCTTCGCCACCCTGGAAGGCCGCCTCGCGCACCAGGACGAACTGGACGCGCGCATCGCCGAGTGGACAGGCACGCGTGAGGATTACGCCGTGATGGCCGCGCTCCAGGCCGCCGGCGTGCCCGCC
>CAZKZR010000505.1:0-2789 GCA_964557245.1 uncultured Anaerolineaceae bacterium
ACGTTCGACGTTCAGCCCGGCCAACTCAGCGTCGGCTGCACGCGAGAATTCGAAGCCCCCGTCGACCTCCTTTTTCGCGTCTACACCGAAGGCGACATGGTCAGCCGCTGGATGGGCCCGCGGAACCTGAAGATGCGCATGGAAGCCTGGGACGCCCGTCCCGGAGGCAGCTGGCGCTACGTCTCAACTGACGAGGAAGGCAACGAATTCGGCTTCCACGGCGTCTTCCACGATGTCACGCCGAACGAACGCATCATTCAAACCTTCGAATTCGAAGGTCTCCCGGAGCCCGGCCACGTCGCCCTCGATACCGCGCTCTTCGAGGCGCTTCCAGGCAACCGCAGCCGCCTGCGCATGCACTCCGTCTTCCAAACGCTCGAAGACCGAGACGGCATGGTCGGTTCCGGCATGGAGTGGGGCGTACGCGAGTCCCACGCTCGCATGGACGAACTGTTCGAAGCCTTGCAGTAGACCGTCCGCCCGAAACCACGAAGCCGCCGCCCAACTGGGCGGCGGCTTCTTCGTGTGTCGAAAGTCGCCGGCGGCGGCTTAGCTCGCCTCGGGGAACGTCACGCAGGTCGTGGTGCTCTCGATGCCTTCCACGGCTCGGATGTGCTTGCTGATGACGGCCGGCACGTCCGTCAACGCCGGCACTTCCACCACGGCGACGATGTCGTACGGCCCCATCACCTGGTAGACCTCGCTGATGCCGTCCACGGCACGAAGGCTGGCGAAAACGTCGACGGTCTTAGATGGGTCGACAACGATCAGGACGAAGGCTTTGATCACAGTACCAGCTCCGTTCCGGGCTTCAGCCCGTGAAGTGCGCTCAACCTAGCATCCGCAGGTTTCCGGCACATTTCGGATGCAAGTCTTGTGTGTCACGTTTCGAACCGCATGGCCCGGTCAGGCCGCGAATTTCCGGCCATTAAGCCCCAATTCGTCAGTCTTCACGCAACCGCAGGACAGCCATGAACGCTTCCTGCGGGATCTCAACGTTTCCGACCCGCTTCATCTTCTTCTTGCCTTCGGCCTGTTTTTCGAGCAGTTTCCGCTTGCGCGTTATGTCGCCGCCATAGCACTTCGCGAGCACGTTCTTGCGCATCGCCCGGATCGTCTCTCGCGAGATGATCTTGCCGCCAACCGCCTCCTGCAGCGGCACATCGAACATTTGCCGGGGGATGAGGTCCTTGAGCTTGGAGACGAGCACACGACCTTCACGTTCCGCATTGCTGGAGTGCGTGATCAGCGAAAGCGCGTCCACAGGGACGCTGTTCACCAGGATGTCGACTTTCACCAGTCGCGCTGGCCGGTATTCCTTGAGCTGGTAGTCCAGGCTGGCGTAGCCACTGGTCGAGCCCTTCAGGTGGTCGTAAAAATCGACCAGGATCTCCGCCATCGGGACATCGTACTCCAGCAGAACTCGCGCCTCTCCAGGCGCAAGGTCACTCTCCGCCTCAAGGAACTCCATCCGCAGGAACTGCCCGCGCCGCCCAGTCACCAGGTCCATCACCTGACCGATGTAGCGGCTCGGCGTAATCACGTCGATCTTCGCCCACGGCTCGGAGATCGTGAGGATCTTCGAAGGGTCCGGCAGGTCCGCCGGGTTGTCTACAATGACCTCTTCGTTGTTTGTCATCTGGACGTGGTATTCAACGCTCGGCGCGGTCGTCAGCAGGCTCAGCCCGTACTCGCGCTCCAGCCGTTCGCCCACGATTTCGAGGTGCAGCAGCCCGAGGAACCCACAGCGGAAGCCAAACCCCAGCGCCACCGATGATTCTGGCTCGTAGACCAGCGAGGCGTCGTTCAGGACCAGCTTCGCCAGTGCCTCCCGCAAATCCTGGTACTGGTCCGAATTTGTCGGATAAATCCCGGCGAAGACCATCGGTTTCGCCTGCCGGTAGCCGGGAAGCGCTTCCTGCGCCGGCGCTTCCACCAGGGTGATCGTGTCGCCCACGCGGCAGTCCGCCACGTCCTTCATGCCCGTCGCTACGTAGCCGACTTCGCCGCACTCCAATCCCGGCAGCGGTCGCATCCCCGGGTTGAAGGTCCCAAACTCAAGCGGCTCGAACTGGGACTCGGTTTGCATCAGCTTCAGGTGCTTTCGGCCCGACATGCGCCCATCGAACACCCGCACGTGCGCCACCACGCCCTTGTAGGCGTCGTACTTCGAATCAAAGATCAGCGCTTTGAGCGGTGCATCGCCGCTTCCCTTCGGTGGAGGAATGCGCTGCACCAGCGCTTCGAGGATCTCTGGCACACCCGTGCCTTCCTTCGCGCTCGCGGCGATCATCTCGTCCTGGGCGAAGCCGATCACGCGCTCCAGTTCCGCGGCTACACGCTCCGGCTCAGCGTGCGGCAGGTCAATCTTGTTCAGCACCGGTATGAGCTTGAGGTCCAGGTTCATCGCGAGGTACACGTTCGCGAGCGTCTGCGCCTCGATCCCCTGCGATGCATCGACCACCAGCAGCGCGCCCTCGCACGCGGCGAGGCTGCGCGAAACTTCGTAGGTGAAGTCCACATGGCCCGGCGTATCGATCAGGTTCAACTCGTAGGTTTCGCCGTCGCTCGCTGTGTAGCTCATGCGCGCGGCGGCCGCCTTGATGGTGATGCCCTTCTCCCGCTCCAGGTCCATCGAATCAAGCAACTGCTCCGCCATATCGCGCTTGGAAACCGTGCCGGTTACCTCGAGCAGACGGTCAGCCAGCGTCGACTTCCCATGGTCGATGTGCGCGATGATGCAAAAGTTGCGGATGCGGGATTGGTCCACGTACCGAGTGTAGAGGAGC
>CAZKZR010000506.1:0-2785 GCA_964557245.1 uncultured Anaerolineaceae bacterium
CAAGCGGAAGCGGTGCCCATCGCGGACCCGGACTGGCTGGCCGAGGGCTACGGGTTCGGGCGGAAGGCGCGGAACGTGTTCTGGTGGCGCCCCCGCGAAGCGCTTGGGCTGACGACCACGATTACCGGCTGCGGGTGGTTCATCCGGCCGGAGATCCTGCACCGCTACCGGTCGGGGCAATGGACGATGACCGAGGACCTCGAGTTGAGCGCGCGGCTGGTGGCGGATGGGTTCGTCGTCCGGTATGTGTCGTCAGCGCAGGTGGCGCTTGGCGAGCCGCGCGACCTGAAGACGTCAGTTCGGCAACGTTCGCGCTGGGTGCGGGGGCACATCGGCGTCGTGAAGGGCCGCTGGCTACCGCTGGCGCGAGCAGGCGTGCGCGGCAACCCCCACGCACGAGACATGGCCATCTACCTGGTCATGCCGACGCGCATGCTTACGCGGATGGGCGTCACCGTTGCGGCTCTCCTCAGCGTGCTTTCCGCCCCATTCGCGTTGCCCGGGTGGTTGATCCTGCCGGCCGTGGCTGGCGAGTGGGTGATCCCGCCGTGGATCGCCTGGCGGGAGCGGCTGCTCCACCTGTCGAGCGGAAGTTTGAGCCTGGCTGTACGTCACACGCTCCTGAGCCTGCTCTGGTTCCCGATCGGCGCATGGGCCATGGCTACGGCGCGGGTGCGCGCCTGGGCGCCCACTCCTCGAAACTCAACCAAGGGAGCGGCGAATGTCCGCTAGCCGCGCTCAGCAGAAACCCGCGGGCATGAGCGCTGAGACTCGTGCCGCCTTGACTTTCGCCGGTGCGTTGATCGTGATGTGCGCGATCTGGCTTTTCGGCTTTGCGCTGCGCATTTCGCTCAACAACGACAACGACATCGTCGCGCGGGGTGGCATCTCGCGGGTACTCGTCGCGGGATTTTCGGACTTCCGCGACAGCACACTCCTGATTTTGCTGGCGTGCGGCGCCTACCTGGTGTGTCTTTACGCGCTGCGGAAGGGCTTCCCCCACAGTTTCAAGGCGGTGATCGCGGGGACTGTGCTGGCGGGGTTCTCCATGTTTCCGGCCATGCCGCTCACTTCGCCCGATGCGGTGCACCTGGCGGCCGACGTGCGGACGTTCTGGATTCACCACAAATGGCCTGCGACGTTCGCAGGGACGCCCTCACAGGTCAACGATCCCGTGGCGAATGAGGTGCGCGTCTACCGGACGCTGCCAAGCGGATACGGACCGGTTGCCTATGCGCTCGGCGGAGCACCGCTCCCGTTCGTTGGCGACGGCTTCAAGGCGAATCTCGTCGGCCAGAAGGTGATGGGCTTGATTTTCCTGACCGGCACCGCAGCGGCGGCCGGCTTCCTCGCCAAGCGGCTGGGGCAGAACGCCGCGCTCATAGCGGGGATCGTCGGCCTGAATCCGATGATGACCTGGCAGTATCCGGGAGACGGCCACAACGATTCGATGATGGCCTTCTTCGGCGTCATCGCGCTGTGGCTCGTGATGGAACCAACGTGGCCGCGGCGGGGCGCCGGCGTGTTCACGTGGCTGGTTTCCGCACTCTGCAAGTACGCACTGGTGCTAGCCTCGCCGGTGGTGGCCGCATGGTGGTGGCCGCGCTGGCGGAAGCCGCTTGCGGCGCTGTCAGTCGGCGGCGCGGGTTTTGTGCTGCTGCTCTACGTGCTGAACATCGGGCCGGTCCAGAACGGCACCCTGGGACCCGCGGGAGCCGTCATCCAATCGACCCCGTGGCGGTGGGTAGAACTATGGTTCGATACGGGCCGTCACGGCCGGGACGTGATCACGGTCCTTGGGTACGTGAGTTACCTGGTGGTGGTGGGCGCCGTCATGGCGTTCCACCCGCTGAAGACGAAAGAGGACCTGGTCCGGGGCGTCGCGCTGGTGATGTCCGTATTCCTCTTCCTCAGCCCGGCCTATCACGCGTGGTACATCATCTGGATCCTGCCGTTCGCGGCGCTTTCGAACGCCCGGTATCTCATCGTCGGGGCGATTGCGTTCTCACTGCTCGCGTTCCTGCCGATCCTGGCGCTGAACTGGCAGATCACCCTTGGTCGCTCGTGGAACCTGACGTACCCGGTGGAGTGGTTTACCGCGGTGATGTGGTTCGGGACGCTGCTGGCTACGTACATCGGTTGGCGGGGACGCGACGCGGCGAAGTTCGGCGGCGCGCCAGCAAAACAGGCGACGGGGCCCAAGTTCTCCCAGCGTCAGCGCAAGCGCTCTTCCGCGCGCGCCTGATCGGCGATGGGAGCGGGCTTGCGTACGGAATTCCACGTGCGCGTGAGCAAGTAGAGCCCGAGGTCCCAATAGGCGCGCAAATCGGAGAGGCGCACGCGCCAGAGGTGACTGAGGGGCAGTCGAGTGCGGCGGCGGAACGCCGTTACCGAGACTGAGCTCGCGATGGCGTAGCTGATAGTGGTGGCCAGCGCCGCGCCTGACGTGCCCAACGCCGGTATGAGCATGATTCCGCCGAGGAAGGACGAGGTGAGCGTGAGACAGCCGATGAGCAGCGGGAACCGTGGCATCCCGACGTGGTTGACGAAGTAGAGATTGATCATGCCCTGGGGCGCGAACAGGGCTGTGCCGAGGCAGAGGATTCGGAATGGCTGGCCGGCCGCGCTGTAGGCATGGCCGAAGAGCAGTTCGATGAAGTACGGCCCGATCATTGCCGCGGTGAGCCCGCCGCCGATGACCACGAGGACGGTATGCCGGATGCCGGTCGCCGTGAGTTCGGCCGCTTCGCGGGGGTCTCCTCGGCCCACCCTGGCGAAGGAAGCG
>CAZKZR010000507.1:0-2742 GCA_964557245.1 uncultured Anaerolineaceae bacterium
CAACCAGACTTGCTCGCGACTACTACGAGAGTGCGAGAGAGGTCGAGCGCTGCCGCGGTCATGCGCACCTGGTCGGGGTGGGTGCTATCGAGCACCTGGAAAGCGCGCGCGCCGTGCGCGAGGCCGTAGGTGTTAGCGATGACCTCTGGTCCGAGGCTGGAGCCGCCCATGCCCAGCAAAAGCACCTGGTCTAGGCCTTCGCCGTGCGCGTCCGCCGCGAACGTCTCGAGGCCCTCCGCTTCAAGACGCAGCTCAGAGGCGACGTCGAGCCAACCAAGGCGATCGGCCAACTCCGTAGGGTCGGGCTTCCAGACCGTGAAGTCCTTCGCCCAGATCCGGGCGATCATGTCGTTGGCGCGAAAAGCGTTGAGCCGTGTCTCCACGGCCTGCTGAAGTTCTGGCTGCATAGGACTACGGTACGCGAGCGGCCCGGCCGGCGGGAACCGGTCTAGTTCGGCTTCGGTGCGGCAATCCGCGCCGGGCGCACGAGAACTTCGCCCGCCACGCGGATTTTCGCAGCTTCAATGAACGTTCCCGCGCGGCGAGTGATTTCGTCCTCGCGGCGGCGGCGGAATGGGAGCGGCTTCGCATCCGGCATGCCGGTATCTTCGACCATACCCCTCGGGAAAATCCCTTAATTCCGGTGGCGACCACGGGGAGACGCGGTTTCAAACTCGTGACAGATCTCAGGCCAGTTCTGACCCAAGACACCGGTTCTGAGATGGTCGCGGGTTCGCAGAGTGATCACTCAGGGGCGCCTCAGGTTGGCTGCGGGTTTCCCCCTAGAGAACGGCTGGGTACAGCGTGTCGAAAATGATGACAGGTAGCCATTCGGCAGCCTCCGAGCTGCGCGGCCCCGGGAGCATCGTCATGACGAACCACATGCGCGTTTGCCAGCACTGCGGACTTCCCTACGACTGGCGCCGGTCGCCTTCCGGCTCTCTCAAGATGACCTACTGCGGCAGCCTCTGCGAACGCGCGGGCCTCGGATTCACGATCGAATCGCTGCTGAGCGACGTCCAGGTCGTGCGGATGGACTGGCAGCAACTCCTGGCTGCCTGAACCCAACCATTCCGCCTTCCAACGTAAGACGTTGCCTTGTCGTACGTCTTAAGGATGAGGGCGATTGCTCCCCTCGCACGAAGAGTGCCGGCGAGCCAACTGGCACGATGAAGTGGCGATGGGGCGAAGGCTCCAACCGGAAGGACACACGGACATGGCAACGAACATCTCTTTCATTGGCGACCCGGCGAACATCAAGACCTGCCGCCACTGCGGCCTGCGCTATGACTGGCGCCGCTCGCCCAGCAGCTCCCTGAAGATGACCTACTGCGGTTCCCTGTGCGAACAGGCCGACCTCGGATTCACCATCGAAGCGCTGCTCCGCTATGAGCGCGCTGAAGCCCCGGCCGAAGTTCCCGCCGCCGCCTGAGCACGCCACCGGACGCAGCCGTTACGCGTTCGTAACGTGGGTCTCTTTACGCAACCCACGGCGGGTTCTACGCTGGATGTAGCCCGGGCACCCGACCCTTCCCGTGAAGGGCGGGGAAGCCAGGGGCGAAAGGAAAGCACAGTGGTCGATACCCCGATCGGCCCCGGCCCAGCCGGGATGAACCTCAACCACATCAAGATTTGCGCGCGCTGCAACCTCCGCTATGACTGGCGGAAGTCCCCCAGCGGCATGAAGATGACCTACTGCTCCTCGCTCTGCGAGAAGGCCGACCTCGGGTTCACGCTGGAAGCGCTGCTGCGCTACGAGCGTCCGGCCCCTGAAGCCGAAGTCGAAACCGCGCCGGCGGTGTAGTCCCGGGTCCGTTGCCCATGTCGAAGGCCCGCCGATATTGGCGGGCCTTCGTTTTTCTCGTTGCCTCAGACGCCCGGATGTCAGCCCGTGACGGTGAGCGGAGTATCCTCCCGGTTGGCCCATTCGCGCATGGAACCGTCGTAGACGCGTACGTTCTCGTAGCCGAGCAGCTCCATCACGAAGGCAGCGTGCGCGGCGCGAATGCCGCCCTGGCAATAGGTGATGGTCGGCTTATTCCGTTCGATGCCCGCACTGACCAGTAGCGCCTCCAATTCGTCGGCTGGGAGGAACTTTCGGCTGTCATCGGTGCCGACAAACCGCACCCACTCCATGTGGTGGGAGCCTGGAACGCGACCGACTCGTTTGTTTCCCCGGTCATTGCTCCCATCCCATTCGCCGTCGGTCCTCGCGTCCAGTACCTGGCAGCCCGGGTCTGCGTGCTTCTCCTTGAGGTAGTCCACGGTCGCATAGATTTCCGGGTTGGGCTTGGTCTTGAAGACACCCTTGGGCACGCGCGTCGCGTGGAACGTGATCGGCCGACCCTCCGTCATCCAGCGGTGCCACCCGCCGTTGAGTACCTTCGCGTTGGTGTGGCCGTAGTACTTAAGCACCCACCACAGTCGAGCCGCGACGAGCCCGTTGTTGTCGTCATACGTCACCACCTGGGTGTCGTTGGAGACTCCGAGCTTGGACATCAGATCCTCAAACTCAGCCGGGGGCATGACAAGCGTGCCGTGATCACTCCCCGCCGGGTCGTGTTCCTTGATGTAGTAGTGGACTGGCAGCTGCACAGCGCCGGGAATATGCGCGCGCCGGTACGCCTCGACGGTGGCGCAATCGATGATCCGCACCTGCGGATTCTCGAGGACGGTGGCCAGCCACTCGGGTTCGGCGAGCAGTTCGGGATGAGCGTATTCGGTCAATTGCGTGTCCTCCGC
>CAZKZR010000508.1:0-2729 GCA_964557245.1 uncultured Anaerolineaceae bacterium
CATCGATCCCACGCTCTGCATCGACTGCGGCGCCTGCGGCATCGTCTGCCCGCCGGAAGCGATCCTGAACACCTTCGGCGATGTCTGCCGTTCCGTGAAGAAGAACGAATGGCCCAAGGCCGTCGTCATCGAAGAAAAGTGCATCGGCTCGGGCTGCGAGTTGTGCATCAACATCTGCCCGTTCGAGGCTCTGACGCTCGAACACTCCGACCGGATCGACGATTTCTTCGGCAAAAGCACCGTTGATGAAAAGAAGTGCACCGGCTGCCGCCTGTGCGAAGACGTCTGCGGTTGGGACGCCGTACACATCTTCCCGCTCAAGGACGAAGTCCTGAAGGACTACGAGGAACTGAGCGCGGAAGAGAAAGTCATCGTCACGCGGGCACGCAAACTGAAGGAAGAGAGCGGGTTCGCCGTTTAGCGAATCGCCGGCCCAGCCTATTTCACCGCCTCAATCCGTCCGGCAAGCTCAAAGTCGCGCCGTGTGAGGCCGCCTGCGTCATGCGTGCTGAGCAGCATCGCCACCTTGTTATAGGTCCACTCGACGCTGGGGTGGTGGTCCATGGTTTCCGCGATGGCCGCTACCTTGACGACGAAGCCGAGGGCGGCGATGTGGTCCTTGAACCGGAACTCCTTGCGAATGGCGAGGCCATCGGCCGCGAGCTTCCAGCCTTTGACTGCCAAAAGAGACTCGGCGACCTGGGCCGGGGGCAACGGTGTACGAGCCATGTAAAGACCCTCCTGAGTAAACCTGCCTTGGCAGTCTGTAGCGCTGCCTGGGGATAGTATGGGCGCTGGATGACGAGGGAACCGCTCGGGGAGAGGCGCGTTTCCCGCCGCTGGATGCTGGGCGCCATGGGCGCTTCGGCGGGCGCGGCCGGGCTGGCGGCGCTTCGCTGCAGTAACGGATCTCCCTCGCCCGGCGGCACGGCACCGGCGCCTGACGGCGAAGACGAACCGACGAGCGCGGCAGGATCTCCCACTCCACGAACGCAAGACGGACGGCGCGGCGAGACCCTGCGCTACACGGGCTTCGTGGTTCGAGACAACACGTTCGACCCGCACAAGACGCAATCCGGGCCGCTCTACGGCTTCCAATCGATGATCTACAGCCGATTGCTGACCTACCAGGACCAGGCGAAAGGCACGATTGCTCCGGACCTGGCGGCGGGGATGCCCGAGACGCCCGACGCGCAGACGCTCATTTTCCGGCTGAACCCGAACGCCCGCTGGCACGACTTGCCGCCGCTCAACGGGCGGCCCGTGACCTCCCAGGACGTGAAATACTCGGTCGAGCGCCAGGCCGCGGGGGGCGCCGCGTTCGCGCGCCAATCGCAATGGGCGGTGGTGGATTCGATCGAGGCGGGTGACGAACGCACGATCACGTTCAAGCTGAAAACGCCAATGGCGGCCATGCATCACCTGTTCGCGGACCCGCACAGCTTCGTTGTTGCTCCGCAAGCTGCCGGCGATGGGAACGACATCACGGCCAACACGCAGGTCGGCAGCGGGCCATTCCAGTGGGTGGAGTGGAGCGATGGAAAGCTGGCGAGCGTTCGACGGAACCCGAACTGGCACGGCGGTGACCGGAGGCCGAACCTGGACGGCATTTCACTCGTGCAGCCCGAGAGCAGCGCCGGGGTAGAGGCGAAGTTCCGGACGAAAGCCCTCGATGCGGCGTTGGTCAGCCGCGGACTGGCCGACCACCTGCGGCAGCGGTTCCCCGAACTGACAGAGACCACGATGGGGCACTCGCAGTTTTTCGGGATGCGGTTCTCGTTGGTAAACGACCCCTACAACGACCTGCGGTTCCGTTCAGCCGTCACCTACGCGCTCGACCGGCGGGCGATGATCGACAAGTTTTTCGGCGGATCGGGAGGTGTAAACCCCTGGATCAGTTGGCCGATGACCGACTGGGCGCTCCCTGAAAGCGAACTGACTACCCGGCCGGGCTACCGCCCGGGAGAAGGCGGACGGCAGGAGGACATCAAGGAAGCGCGCGCGCTGCTCGACGCGTTCAAGGCCGAGAAGCCGGTGAAGGAAGAGCTTCCCCTTTTCGTGCTGGACGAAACGGAAGCGGCGCTGCAATTCGGGCAGGTGATCAAGGATCAGCTGGCCGCGAACCTCGCGCTGGAGCAGGTGCGCGTGGTGCCCATCCCGTTGGCCGAGCTTTCGTCGCTGCTCATTGCGGGCACTGCGCCATGGGCGGCCGGGCCGGACAACGGCTGGATCGACCTGGACGATTGGGTGTACCCGTACTTCCACGCCAACGGGACGAAGAACAGCTTCCCGATGCGAGACACCGAACTGACGGCGATGATCGACGCCCAGCGAATCGAACTGGACAAGGCGGCCCGCCGGGAGATCGGCTACAACATCCAGCGGCGGCTGCTGGCGCTCAACGCGGGCGTGAACCTGGTCAGCGAACGGGTGGTGGCGCTTTCCTGGCCGTATGTGAAGGGGCTGCCGCTGGATACGGCGGACGGGTACCAGCATCGCTTCGCTGACTGTTGGATCGACCAGGCAGATGCGTCGTTCCGGGGCCGTTAGCTACCCGGCGAGCTTCACATCAAAGCGATATCCAGAACCACGCACGGTGCGGACGCTGCGGGCTGCCGCTGTGCGCTCCAGCTTCCGCCGGATGTTCGAAACGTGCCGGCGGAGGATCTGAAGATAGCGGGCATCCGCGTCGGTGCCCCATCCGCGTTCGATGATCTCGGCGGCGGGAA
>CAZKZR010000509.1:0-2712 GCA_964557245.1 uncultured Anaerolineaceae bacterium
AGGTGTCGTTGCCGGAGCAAAGGAACGGCTGGTAATCGAGCGGGTTGGAGGCGTTCACGCTCTTCCAGACGATCGAGTTGGTGGCGACCAACGGAACAGCAGCCCCACCGTAAGCGGTTGGAATCTGTCCGGAATATCCGGGCTCGCCTGAAGAGGCCAGGTTCGCAACGGTCGGCGTAACGGTTCCGTACCAGTTGTTTTCGGCGTTCACGCCCGCTGCGATCTGCGCGCGCGCCTCAATCTGGCTGTACCAGTTGCCGCTGATGTTGTTGTTGTTAATCAGCACGCCGGTAGAGCCTGACGGCGTCGCGTCGTCGAAGCTCACCCGGAAGAGGACACCCATAGTCCAGTTGTTGGTGATGAAGTTGTTCTGGACGTTGGTGCCGCTCACGTTGTCCACGAAGTGAATACCCGTGCGGTTGAAGTCGATCGTGTTGTTCAGGATCTGGTTATTGGTGGAGTTCTCGATATAAAGGGCGTTGCGATTACCCGTCAGCTTCGAGTTCCTGAACGTGTTACCGGTCGCCCCACTCGAGATATTGACGCCCTGGTTGTTAAGCGTGCCGTTGGCGTTGTTCCAGTCAGCCACGTTGTTGCCATCGCGAGTGATCGTGAATCCATCGACGGTGACGCCAGTACTCGCGAAGAGCCAGAGCGTGTTGCCGGACGCGTCTCCCTTCGTGCCCTTGATGATCGATTGGTCGATGCCGGCGCCTTGGAGAGTGATGCCGTTCTTCGTGTTGTTGATCGTCACGTCTTCCAGGTAGGTGCCGGCGGCCACGTTCACCGTGCCTCCGGGGCTGACCGCGTTAACAGCGGCCTGGATCGTCTTCTTCGCCGTGCCCGCGCTCGCGCCGTCGTTGAGATCGCTGCCGGTGGCGGCGTTGACATAGCAGACGGTCGTGCAGGCAGCCGTCGGTTCAAAATCGAACACCTTCACGGCGATGTCCGTGCCGAACACGAAGTTATCGATGTTCGTGGTCTCAGCCGGGCCGGGGTTACCGGTGCGGATACCGACGTGCGAGTCGGAAACACGGATTCGGGCGTTCGGGTAGTCGGCCAGGATCTGGTTCCACGTCTTGGGAGTCGTCCCCGCCACGGCGTTCGGCGCGGGCCACGTGGCGCCTGAGTAGGTCCATTGCGCGGCTCCACCCTGGATGGCATCGAACATCTGCCAGGTGTTCGCGACCACGCCGGTCGGGACGAAGACCAGGCGTCGCTGCCAGGTATCGCTCAAATTGAAGTCGACGTTGATGACGAGGTAGGAAGTAGGTCCGGTCGTGCGGCCGCTCCAACCGAGCTGAGTGATGCTTTCAAGCGGCGTCCCGGCGAACTGGAACGTGCTCAGGTTCGTGCGGCCGCCCGCTCCAATGGTGACCTCGGCGCTGCCGCTGCCGAGCGGCTGACCCGCCGGTCCGGTCACGAAGCTGCCGAGTACGCCCGGCGTGTTGTTGAAAGTGTCGGTGTTGTCATCGAAGAAGAGCCACCCGCCGCCGCCGGGCGCCGTCAGGTTCGCGGCCTGCACCACGGTCGTACTCGGCGCCGGGTCCGGCACCGTTGAAGAACTCAAGTTAAGGTTGTCGATGAGATAGCCGAAGCCTGCGGTCGCGGGGACAGCGGACCCGCCTGTGCGGATGAGAAGCGAGTCCACCGTGTGGGTGTGCTGATCGGCCGACGCTTCCGGGTCGTATCGGAAGTAGTCTTCCCACGTGGTGCCAGTCGCCACGAGGCCGCCGTCAACGTACGCGCGAACGATGTCGTTGGCCGGACCGTCCTTGAAATCGATGACTAGCTTCAGGTTGTGGGCGGCGGTCCGGCTCAGGCCCGTGGCGACTGTTGTGCCCACGAAGTTCGCACAACCGGATGGCGTGCATGGCCCGGGTTGCTGCACGTCATAGAAAAGCACGTCGAGGCCACCGGCTTCATCTGACACGCCCAGGTAGCTCATCCGCGCGCCGTCACCCCGGTCAGGGGAGAACGAGACAAACAGGCCCGGCTGCTGCGTAGCCTTTGTGGAAACGATGTCCCAGGACACTTCGTAGTGGTTCTGCCGGGTACCGCCAGACATGCCGCCGTTGGTGGCGTGGGTCTCGCCGGCTTCGTTCGCCAGCGAGGTCGTGTACGTTTGGTCTCCGAAACAACCGCTCGTTACGGCGTTCGACACCCGGAGACTCTTGGACCCGAACGACGCGGGAGCACCAGAGTTCGTCACGATAGCGTGGTCGTACAGCGCGCAGCCGGATCCCGCCGACCCGTCGGCGTTCCAGCCGTTCTGGCCGTCCGGCGAGCCGTCTACATAGCCAGATTCGAAGTTGATTGTCGCCGAGTCCGCCTTCGATTCGTCTCGCGAGAGCATCAGGCTCCCGCTGAGGCCGAAAACGACGGCGATGAGCGCCGCGAACAGGAGCCATGTCCTGCGGCGGCGCGATTTTCCATGCAATGCAAGCGTCATGCTTGGTTTCTCCCTGGGATGCGAATGGCCGCCCACCGCTAGGTGGGCGTGACGTTCGGGCGCGCGAGGATGTCGCGGCCTTTCACTGCGTGTAGCCGATTCATTTCTAGGGGTGCCGCTCTTGCGGCAATTGCACCCGGCCCACTCCTTTCCGGGTCGCTGGGAGAAACTAAGGGCATCCCCTCATGGCTCTGCGCCAAATCGGGATGCATGCTTGCCGCCACTTCCGTTCTAAAATGGCAATGGCAAGGGGGCGGTCG
>CAZKZR010000510.1:0-2691 GCA_964557245.1 uncultured Anaerolineaceae bacterium
GTCAGCGAAGCCCTGGCAGTCTTCGTCGGACATTTCGCCCTCGCCGGATTGCCAGCCCTGCACTTTCGGAGCGTCTTTAGCCGTGGTTTGGACGACGGGAGTGCCCTTGGGGCCTGCATCTTCGAACGGAGCTGAAGACTTTGCGAGCGCCACCCCGGGCAGCGCGGTGGCGATGATGGCGAGGCCAGCTGCGGCCGAAGCGAAATGGATGGTGAGCTTCATGGTGTGGTTCCCCTTGAGGTTGCTGAGCTAAAGACAGCGACAGAGCCGGGGTCTTACACGGGTTTCGGTGGACGTTCGGTGACAGGGCCAGCGGGTTTGATTAGAGCGGGTGGCTCGGGCCCTCGATGTTGTGCTTCGCGCGCTGGGCGTCCTGGAGGGTGCCGATTTTCTCCGCGCTGCGGTTGTAGATCTGGGGCGGATCCCAGCCGTTGAGGCCGGCGTAGGTATCGATCTGACTGCGATGGTGGATGTCGTGCTCCATCATCATCAAGAGGACGCGCCAGCCGGGGAGGGTCGCCCCGGGGGAGTCGATCATGTCGACGCGGCGGTCGAGCCACTCGTCTGGGGTCGCGGCCAGCTTTGCTCTGAACGCGTCGAAGCTGGCCTGGAGGGCCGGCACCCACTTATCGCGGGTGGAGACATCGGGCGGAGGCGGGCTGACCCAGCCGGTTCCTGAGTAGGCGCTGGCGAAGTAGAGGCGGGAACCGCACATGTGCCCGACGAGGGTGTTGATGCCCCATGCTTTTTCGCCCTCCCCAGAAGGCGGTGTCCAGCCGTCGGCGGCTTCTGGCAACGCGGCGATATCCCGCATGGCGCGCTTGTTCACGCCCTCGAAGTATCGCAAGAAGGTTTCAGTATCGCGGAACATGCGCCCTCCTGTTGTACCTGCATCCTCGCGAGCCATACGCTACGCGCGGCGCCCCCGCCTCGCATCATGCTAAAGATTGAACTCTCCTACCGCGGGTTGCTGGCCATCGGGCTGGCTTTGATTACCCTCTGGGCGCTCGTGCGCCTATGGCAGGTGTTCATCCTCGTCGTGACGGCCTTCATTTTCATGGCCGCGCTGCTGCCCTACGTGGAATGGCTGGTCCGGCGAGGATTCAACCGCGTTATCGGAGTTTTACTCATTCTGCTCGCCGTTTTCGCCGGGCTCGGCACCGTCGTCGCGATCGTGGCTCCCGCGATGTTCGATGAATTCCGCGACCTGAAATCGAACCTGCCCCAGTATGCAAGCGACTTCGAAGACTTCATGGAGAACTTCGGGCTTGATACCGAAAGATGGGACCTGCCGGAACGAGCTGAGGAGATTAAGTGGGACGAGATCATCTCCGGGAGCCAGGCGGTCGATTATGGTCAGCGTATTGCCTTTGGGATCTTCTCGGGCTTCACCGTGATCGTCCTGACGGCGTATCTCCTCGTCGATACAAGGCGGTTGCACGCGTTCCTGTTTCGCTTCATCCCGGAAGGGAAGGAGCCGGACGCCCATCATTTCCTGAATGCGCTCAGCCGGGTGGTTGGTGGATACGTCCGCGGGCAGCTGATCACGTCGCTGGTCATCGGAGTGTTCACCACGGCTGTACTCCTGATCATGAACGTGCCCAATGCGGTGGCATTTGGTGTGTTGGCGGCTTTCGCGGACATCATCCCGCTGGTGGGGGCGTTCATTGCAATCGTCCCGGCCGTTGTCGCCGCCTTCCAGGAATCGCCGACACAGGCGGTTGTCGTGCTGGCGGCGCTGCTGGTGTACCAGCAGTTCGAAGACCGCTTCCTGGTGCCGAAGATCTACGGGCAAACGTTGAACCTGCCCTCGCTCGTTGTGTTGCTGGCAGTTTTGGTGGGTGGCGAACTCATGGGAATTGCGGGGGTGTTGCTCGCCCTGCCGGCGGCAGCGGCGGGACGTGTCGTGCTCGATTACTACCTGGATAAACGCGAAGGCGGCACTGGCATTCCCGAGACGGAAGAGGTCCTGGCGCCGGATGACCCGGCGGAACCCGCTACTGCCTGAGGCCGGCCCGGCGCAGCACTCGCCCCAGCGGCCGCATCTTTTGCCGCAGCCTGCTAGTCACCGTGGTGGAGGGGTCCTTCGCGAAGAAAGGGCTCACTCGCGGCGAGCAGCACCTCCCTTTCGGCCACGGAAAGGGCGATATCCAGGGCTGGCAGCTGTTCCGCCAGCTGGTCAGGCGTGTTCGCCCCTACGATTGGCGCAGTGATTCCGGGGATGGTGAGCTGCCACGCCAGCGCTATGGCCGAAGGCGTCGTGCCGATGGTTGTCGCCACCCGGCGGACCGCATCGAGTACTGCCCAACCGTCATCGGTGAAGTACTGCCGGACGCCTCCGAGGCGCTGGCTTTGCACTTTCGCGCCTTCGCGGGAGTACTTGCCGGTCAGGAATCCGCCCGCGAGCGGGCTGTATGGGATGACGCCAAGCCCGCGCGCAACGCAGATACCCGCGAGCTCTTCTTCGTATTCCTTACGGTGGACGAGGCTGTGGTGCGGCTGCAGGGTTGCGTACGCCGGGAGGTTCGCAGATGCGGCGACATCGAGGGCCTCGGTCAGGAGGTTCGGCCGGTAGTTCGAGGCGCCAATGAAGCGCACTTTGCCCGCCGCAATCAGATCCTCGAACGCGCGCAGGGTCTCGTCTATCGGGACGTTCTCGTCGAACCAGTGTGCCTGGTACAGGTCAATCGT
>CAZKZR010000511.1:0-2691 GCA_964557245.1 uncultured Anaerolineaceae bacterium
GCATAATGGCGGGAGTGAAGGTCTTCCAGTCAGTCGCGCAAATGGTCGGCAATACACCGCTGGTGGAACTGCGCACGCTTTCCCCCAACCCGGCCGTGCGATTGTTCGCGAAACTGGAGGGCCAGAACCCGACGGGCAGCATCAAAGACCGCATCGTGCTGCAGATACTCGAGACGGCGCGCGAGTCAGGGGAGCTGCGCGCCAGTCAACCGATCGTTGAAGCGTCCACCGGTAATACCGGCGTGGCCCTCGCGTTGTTCGGGCGCTTGCTTGGCCACCCGGTTGATGTCTGCGTACCTGAAAGCGTCTATCCGGAGATCGAAGAGCTGCTCGCCGCGTATGGCGCCCAAATTCACCGGGTGCCTCGCCAGGCCGGGATTAAGAGCGCCCGCGAAGTCGCGCGGAGGCTGGCGCGGGAAACCGGGGCGTACTACCTGGGCCAGTTCGATACTGACGTGAATTCCAGGACTCATTACGAAACCACCGCCGCGGAGATCCTCGCGGACCTCGCGGAAGAGGGCGGAGTAGACGCGTTTATCGCCGGCATGGGCACAGGCGGGACCATCACCGGGTGCGGACGCCGGCTGAAAGAGGCGAACCCCACGTGCCACGTCTACGGCGTGGAGCCGCGGCTGGGCGTGCATGTGCAGGGATTGCACTCGCTCGAGGACGGATTCATACCGCCCGTGCTGGATGAGACAGTGCTGGATGGCAAGATCATCGTGGGCAACCGCCACGCCTTCTCTCATGCGCGCCGGGCGATGTTGGCGGAGGGCCTGTTCGGCGGCATCAGTAGCGGGGCAGTACTGCACGCCGGCATGCGCCTCGCGGGGCGAATGGAGCGAGGCAACATCGTGCTCGTCTTCGCTGACGGCGGGTGGAAGTACCTGGGCACCGACCTGTGGCGCGATGACGCGCCCGAGGAGCACCACGACCAGGCGGAGGACCCCCTGGACGACATTCTCTGGTGGTAAATCAGGGTGCCCCGGAGATTTGAGGAGCCGCGGGGTGGTCGGTCTCTTCGTCCATGGCCAATTTCCGGCCGACCCAAGTGGCAACGCCGAACGCAATTCCAAACGGAGCGCCGAGGAGAAACGCGGGGATGAACGTGACGGTCACGGGCGGACGCTCGGTGAGCGTGACGGATATCGCCCCGCCGGGGTGGAAGGAGCAGTCCACCTGCCCGTTCTTTTCGGTGGGCGTGACAAGCACCGTGTCGCCTGGCAGGACAAGCGTGCCCGCGATGAGATGCTCGGCGCTGTCGTGATTCGCGACGAGCAGCTTGCCGGCGGAGCTGAGGGAAAGCGCCGAAGGAATACCGGGCGGTACCTCGCCACGCGCGATTGCCGCGGCTGCACCCAACGGGATATCGACCACTCGCGGCGTGGACGGGGCCGACGGCGTGAGCATCAGCCACCAGGCGAAGGCAACGAACCATCCGGCGACGGCACCACCCATCGTCCAGGCTACAAGGTAGCGAACCAGGGGGGAGCGAATGACCGTCACTTCACGAGGTACAGTGCCGGGTAGAAGAAGACCCACACGACGTCAACGAAGTGCCAGTACATGACCGCCCCGCTGACCGCCCAGTGGCTGTTCGCGTTGAAGCGGCCGCGTTTCGTCTGGATCCAGACCAGGAAGAGAATCCCGATGCCGCTGACGACGTGGGAGGCGTGGATGCCGGTCATGGTGAAGAACACGCTGCCGAACGCTTCGCCCCGGGTGAACTCGGCGGTTTTCCACTCGAAGCCAACACCGCCGGCGAAGATGATGCCGAGGACAATCGTGGCCAGCAGGAACCAGTGCGCGACGCGCTGGTTGTTGTGCTCGATCGCCGTTTCAGCAGTGAACGCGGTGAGCGAGCTGAGGAGCAGGATGATCGTGATCCCGAGCCCGAGTTGCTGGTCGACGTGTTCGCGCTGGATGCCTTCCAGGTAGAACCGGGCGCTCAGCAGCAGGCCGAAGAGCACCGATTCGCTGAAGAAGAACATCCACAGGCCGAGCCGGTTGAACTTCAGGGCGTTGTGGGTGGGGTGTCCGTGGGCGGCAGGTGCGGCGACAGCCATCAGTGGGCCTCCTGGACACGCCACAGGCGATAGATGTGCATGAAGTAGTAGCAGATCAGCGCCGCCTTCCCGACGGCTGTGAGCGCCAGGCCGATGAACTGCACCTGGACCTGCTCAACGTGCGTCGCGAAGACGTATTCGGCGATGGTCAACACGGCCAGGATGAAGGCCACCACGAGGCCCTTTTGCATTGCTGCGGTCATCGATTCCTCCGGTCAGTGAAGCTGGGCATGGAAGCTGAGGTCACTGGCCGCCTCCGCCGCCGCCGCCACCAGCCGGGGCGCCGCCGAGCGCGCCGGGGAACACCCCGTGCACCGAGCCCGGGACGCCGTAGTCGTAGGGATGGCCCTGGACGACGGGTGGAGTGGGGAAGTTCTCCAGCGGCGGCGGGCTCGACATCTGCCAGTCGAGCGTGCGGACGCTCCACGGGTTGTCTTCCGCCAGCGGGCCGCGAATCCAAGAATTGATCATGTTGTAGACGAACACGAGGAATGAAGCGCCGAGCGCGAACCCGGAGAGACTGACCAGCAGTTTCACGATGTCCAGGCCGGACTGGTAGTCCGCGATGCGCCGGTTCATGCCCTGGACGCCGGGCAGGTGCATGGTGAAGAAGGTGACGTTGAAG
>CAZKZR010000512.1:0-2680 GCA_964557245.1 uncultured Anaerolineaceae bacterium
CGTGAACTGGAATTCGGCGGAGTTCTGCATCGGCCTGTTCGATTCGATCGAGGCGACGCTCGGGGCCGGCCTGCGCGCGGTGGTTGTGGATAACGGTTCGAATGACGATTCACTCGAGGTGCTGCGGACGTATATCTCGGCGCACGGGTACGAAGGGCAGTTCGAAGTGGTGCCTCTGAGCGAGAATCTGGGCTTCACGGGCGGGGTCAACGCGGGCGCGGAGGCGGCGCTTGCGTCGGCGGAACCGCCGGAGTTCCTCTGGCTGTGCAACCCCGATATGACCCTAACTCCAGAGACGCTGCCGGAGTTGCAGGCAGTGGCGGCCGAGAGCGGCGCGCAAATCATTACCACCGGGCGGGAGTACCTGAAGCTCGACGCATGGCCGAGGCCGTTCTACGCCTGGCGGCGGGAGGGCCACTGGGCAGGGCTCGATAACCAGCGTTGGTGGCCGGTGGGCGCTTACTTCGGGACATGCGTGCTATTCCAGGCCCAGCTCGTGCGGGAACTTATCCGGGCCGATGGGTCTTTCCAGGATCCCGGGTTGTTCATGGACTGGGACGAATGGGAGTGCACCCACCGGGCGCGCCGCCTTGGGGCGCTGATCGTGATGTCGCGCGATGCCCGGTTCGCGAGCGATACCGGGTTTCGCACCCTCGGTCCGTCGCGCCGGGCACGGGTACGCCAGTACTACGCGGCGAGGAATGCGATCGTCGTGGGGCGTCGGAACATGACGGCCCGGCAGTTCTGGATGCTGCTGCCTGTGAGGTTCGCGCGCGATGCTTCGTGGTTTGTGAGGATGGCCGCACGCCGCCGCCAGCCGCACCCGGGAAGCTACATCGCGGGCACTATCGACGGGTTCCGGGGACGGATGGGCCGGTGGAAACATCACCCGGCGGTGGCGCCGCCGGACGCCCGCATGGTGCCGGGCCCAACGCCGGTTCCGCCCGCCAAACCATGACGACTGCCAGCGAGCCGTAGGCGCAGCCCCCGAAGAACCAGACGCTGAAGGCAACTCAAGGTTGTTGGAGGTGTCGCGATGACACTCGTTTTCTCTCGTGCCGCTGTGCATCCGCGCCCGTGGGCGTCTGCCGCCCGAGTCCTCCTGTTCGCGAGTGCGGGCATGGTCCTGCACGGCTTTCGCGGCGGCGGCCGCCCGGCTGTTCTCTGCCCAAGGACGGGAAGGCTGGCCCGGCGATGAGCGAGGACGAAATCCCCGTAGGGAGGCTCGTGTCGGTCATTGTTGCGGTGCTGGCGGCGGCGCTGCTTCTCGCCCTTGGCGGTCTGGTGTTCATCGGCGCTGTGGAAGGCAATGCGGAAGTCGGCCTTACGCTGACCCACGTCATCGAGACGGTACTGGGCGTATTCGTCGGCATCGCGGCCGGTACGCTGGCGAGACGCCAACCCTGATGTCACAGCTCTGCAATGCTGCGATGCAATCCTGAGAGCGCCCTCGCAATGTTCACCGGCTCACTATGAGCGCAGTCTCGTGAGGAGGAATTGCCATGAGCACTCCGATATCCAAGGTCCGAGAACCCGTCGTCGATACCCCCGTGTACAGCAGTGACGGGCAGCAAGTCGGATACATCAGGGAGATCCACGGGGGCTATTTCAAGCTCGATGTGCCAATGGCCAGGGATTACTGGCTGAGCAACACCTACATCTCCGAGAGCACCCTTGACCGGGTGACACTCTCGCTTCGCAAGTCCGAAATGGACGAACACCGGCTGACCGCGCCGGGCGTGGACGTCCAGGACTCTGACGCAGTGATTTCGGATGAGCAGCAGCTCTCCCAGCGGGAACGCATGGAACGCGAACTCGCACAGCAAAACGCACGGCTGCGCCAGGGCCAGGTGTAACGCCGACCCACCCTACTTAGCGTCTCCCCCAGCCCGAGGGGCTCTTCTCCGGAAGAGCCCCTCACCTTTTGCCGTTGCTAGAAGCCGTTGGAACCGTCGGTGAAGCGGAGAGCGTCCAGCCAGATGCCCTGGGACGCGATCTCCCAGTGAAGGTGCGCGCCGGTTGAGAGCCCGGTGTTGCCGGACAGGGCGATGATGTCGCCGGCGTTCACCATCTGGCCTTCGGTCACTTTGAGTTCGCTCAGGTGGGCGTAACCGGAAAACAGGCCGCCGCCGTGGTCGATGATGACCATGTTTCCCCGCACCTTAAGCTGCTTGGCCAATACCACTCGGCCGGAGTTCGTCGCCTGGACCGGTGTGCCTTCGAGGACTGCGAGGTCCGTGCCGCCGTGATGTCCGGAAGGGACGCTCCCATTGATGGATCGCTGCTCGCCATAGCGCGCCGTGAGGATGCCGTCCACGGGCAACAGCCAGGGGCCGTTCCACAGCTTTTCGGTGGTCACGCCCGAGTAGATCGACTTGAGCAGTGCGAGTTCGTCCGCGGTGGTCTTCGGGTCCAGGAGCGTCGACGTTTGCTCATCGAACTCGAGAGAGTCGACCGTCCAGTCCGTCTTGAGCACCGTCAGGGTGTCCTGCAGGGTGCCTTTCGAGCCGTTGGGGAGCGTGATATCGACCCTGAGCGGCTGCGCCCCGATGGGGTCCTCGGTATCGACGGCGACGAAGGCAAACATGCTCTTCGAGCCCTTCGAGTGCTTGTAGCTGCGCCCGAGGAACGTGGCGCTGCCGCCGGTGTAGGTGACGGCGTCCCCCGCGACGACTCCCGA
>CAZKZR010000513.1:0-2675 GCA_964557245.1 uncultured Anaerolineaceae bacterium
CCAGTGCTCGCCGCCAGCGCCGCCCGGCACGACCGAGAAGGCACCTTCGTCGCCGATTCCTACGCGGCGCTGCGCGAGACTGGCTTCCTCTCCGCCGCCGTCCCGGCCGAAATCGGGGGCGCCGGCGCCACTTTCCGCGAAATCGTCCAGGCCCACACCGAGTTGGCCCGATCCTGCGGCAGCACCTCGCTCGCAAGCGCCATGCACACCCACACCGTCGCCACCCTCGCCTGGCGGCATCGCCGCGGCGCGCCAGTCGCGCCGACTCTCCAGAAGGTCGTCGAAAACGGCCTCACGCTGATTTCCACCGGCGGCTCGGACTTGCTCCATCCGACCGCCACCGCGCGCAAGGTCGATGGCGGCTTTGTCGTAACCGGGCGAAAGGTCTTCGCCAGCCAGGCCCCCGCAGCCACCATGATGTCTACCGCGGCCGTAATCGAAGGCGATTCGCCCGAGATCGTGATGCTCAGCATCCCAATGTCCGCACCCGGCGTTCGCATCGACGAAACCTGGGATTCCCACGGCATGCGCGGCACCGGCAGCCACGACATCGTCCTCGAAGACGTCTTCGTCGCCGATGCCCAGGCAGGCGCGCGCCGCCCGCTCGACAAGCTCGACCCGCTCATTCGCATCGCTCTGATCAACGGGCTGACCATCATCACCGGCGTCTACCTCGGTCTCATCCGCGCCGCCCGCGATGAAGTCGTCGCGCGGTTGTCAGGCGGCCGCAAGGCGAACGACCCGGTCACCCATCGCCTGGCCGGCCAGGTTGAGTACGAGTACGAAGCAGCCGCCCTCGCCTTCGAAGGCGCGCTCGCTCGCCTTGGCGACGACCCCGAGTCCACCTTCGAGAACTTCCGTCTCGTCGTCCTCGCAAAACGCGCAGTCGCGGAGCACGGAGCCCGCGCAATGGAAGCTGCGATGGCGGCGGTCGGTGGTCCGGCCTTCTACCGGTCGAGCCCCCTCGAACGCATCGTCCGCGACTTCCGCGCCATCAACTACCACCCGCTCACCCCCGAAGCGACCCTCTTCTACGCCGGCCGCGTCGCCCTCGGCGGAGACCCCGAAGAACTGTAGTCGCGGCGCCGCTCCTCTAGCCGCGAACATGTCCAAAGGACTCCTCCTGGCCGCGACCGCAAGGAAGCGGCTGCGCCGAACGGACTCTTCTTAGCCGCGACCGCAAGGAAGCGGCTACGTCCGTCGCTCTGCGCCTGGAGGCCGGCGAAGACCACGGGCGCCGCACCACGCACGCCGTCACACTATGCGGCCATCGGTCCCTACAACTCCCGCAGCGCCGCCATCAGCCGGTCCGTGTCCTCGGGCCGCCCGGCGCTGATCCGCACGTAGTTCGCGAGGGCCGGCCGGTCGTAGTAGCGCACCAGCACCCCCCGCTTCCGCAACCCCGCCGCGACATCCTTCGCGCTCCTCCCGGAAACCTGGAACAACACGAAATTCGCCTGCGAAGGGCAAGCCGCAAGCCAGCCCAACTCCGTGCAAAGCCGCACCATCCGGTCGCGCTCCGCCACGATGCTCGCGATGGTCTCTTTGACCTCCGCAAAGTGCGCGATTGCCGCCCGAGCCCCCGCGTCCGCCGCGACGTTCACGTTGTACGGCTGCTTCAGCGCCATCATGTGCGCCGCCAGTTCCGGGTGGCACACGGCGTAACCCACCCGTAGGCCTGCCAGGCCCGCCCACTTGCTGAACGTCCGCAGCACCACCAGGTTCGGGTACTGCCGAAGCAGCGGGATAACCGTTTCGCCGCCGAACTCCACGTACGCCTCGTCGACCACGACCAGGGTCTCGAGGCTGCACAGCGCTTCGAGTTCCGCGCGGTTCACCGAATTGCCCGTGGGGTTATTCGGCGACGTCAGGAACACGATGCCCGCGCCCTGGTGCACCGCATGCCGGATCGCGACCACATCCAGGTCGAAGTTCGGCCGCCGCGGCACTTCCACGGGCGCCGCCCGTGAGATCTTCGCCAGGAACCGGTACATCCCGAACGCCGGCGTCGGGATAACCACCGCCGAGGGCATGACCAGCCTGATGAGAATGTCGATCAGGTCGTCTGCCCCGGTCCCGGCCACTACCTGCTCGGCTTCGACGCCGAGCCAACCGCCAATCGCCTCGCGAAGACCTTCCTGGCCCGGGTCGGGATAAATGTGAAACGGCGCTTCGCTGATGGCGCGCACGACGTCCGGGTGCGGGCCATACAGGTTCTCGTTCGCGTCCAGCTTCACCAACCGCTCGACCGGTAGCCCGATCTCGGCCGCCAGAACGTCCAGCGGCTTGACCGGCACATACTCCTCGAGTTCCTCAAGGTCAGAGCGCAAAAGTTGTCGCAGATCCATTCCCGGTGTCCCTTCGACTCACGGCCGAAGCGGCAAATCGTGAATCGTGAATCGTGAATCCGTTCAGCGCCCCTGCAGGCGCTTCTCCACCGCGTGCGCGTGGCCCGTCAGCCCCTCCGCTCGCGCGATGATGGCCGCGTAATGGTTCAGCTCTTCCATGTCGTCTTCGGGCAGGTTCACGATCGCCATCTTCTTCAGGAAATCGTGCACGCCAAGCGGCCCGCTCCAGCGCGCGCTGCCGCCCGTCGGCATCGTGTGGCTCGGCCCCGCGGTGTAGTCGCCCACCGCCTCCGGCGCATGCCGGCCCAGGAACATCGCGCCGGCGTG
>CAZKZR010000514.1:0-2667 GCA_964557245.1 uncultured Anaerolineaceae bacterium
CCGCCCCGCTCTTCACTGCCGCCCGGTGCTGCCACAACACCGGGGAACGTGTACGTCGTACCGAGTTGCAGTTCGAGCGTCGCTCCGCTTTCCAGCGTCGCCGTCCCCGCGCCGAAGAACACCGTGGCGAGCGTGGAAGCGCCCTGCGTTTCGAACGTCGCTACCGAGTTGGCCGCAAGCCGAGCCCGGAAGCCGTCACCCATGACCACCAGGGATGTCTCCGACGTGGCGATCGTGGCTCTTCCCGCCAGGAACTGGAATACCCTCCCGTTCGGGTCATCCGAATACGAAACGCGCGAATCAGCCTCCAGGCCAATCGCCACTCCCCCGTCGAAACCCATCCAACGGTCCGCCGACACGACGTATTCGACTGCTCCCTCTGGATGTGGAACTGGCCGAAGCACTGTTTCTTCGGCCCCGTGTTCGCCGGCCGACTCCGCCATTCGATCGGCTGCGTAGGCAGCCGCCAGGATCGCAGCAATGACGCCAACACCGGCAGGGACGAGGATCCATCGTTCACGCTGTGAAACTCCGACTCGCCGCGGCCTGGCTTCCTGTTCGCCCAGCGAGGCCATGATGCGCAGGCGGAGCGCCTCCCGGCGGCTGTCCGAAAGCGGCGGCGGCACGGCGGCAAGGATGGCCTCTTCCACCAGCCGGATTTCAAAGCGGTCATCAGGCCTAATCCGCAGCATTGTTCAACACCTTCCGCATCTGGCGCAGCGCTCGCAAGAGCTGGGCGCGCACTGCGCCCTCTCGCTTGCCAAGTACCTTGCCAATCTCGGCATGTGAAAGTTCGCTGAAAAAGCGGAGCACCACCACTTCCCGTTGTTCCGCCGTCAGGGCCAGCAGGGCCCGGTTCACCCGGCCGCGGTCGACTCCCGGCCCGTCAAAGGCCGCGCCGAGCGACTCGTCTGCAATCTCCATCCCGTCCACCGGTATGGAATGCCGGGCCTGGCGCCAGTAGTCGACAAGCTCGTTCTTCGCGATAGCGAACAACCATCGCCGGTAACTTTTCGAACCCGTTCGATAGGAGGCGGCGGACTTCCACGCCTTCAAAAACACGTTCGCCGCCAGGTCCTCGGCAACGGTCTCATTCCCCGATTGCGAGCGGAGGTACCGGTACACCTCGTTCACCGTGGCGGTGTACAACGCATTGAAAGACTCGCGATCTCCCTCCGCCACGCGGGCGGCCAGCTCGTCGAGGGCATCGGCGGCCCCGAGGCTCCCTATCGATTCGCTTCGGAAGATCGCGTCTTGCACGTCTCAGCGGCTTCCTTCACGCGGCTTCAAGGCTCGCGTTCTACCTGGGTGCGTGATCAAAACGTACGGGCAGCCCCGCGCAAACACCATAAGCGCCAGGCTATTCATACTCTCGGCGTCCACCGCGTCGCCCCCTGGTGTCCATTATGGGGGGAAATCGCCCGACAACTCTTAGAGAAGTATTGGAATCATCCAACGAGCTCGCCGATGGGCGCGCCCCGTGGGCTGGAAGCTTGCGGTAGGATCCGGATTCGAGCCCTGGGGGTAGACGTTGCCTGGCGAAGGTATTGGCGGGCCGCTTGCCGGAACCCGTGTCCTGGAATTCTCACAGATCGTTGCCGGCCCGGTTGCCGGCCTCAACCTCGCTGACCTTGGAGCGGACGTCATCAAGGTCGAACCGCCCTCGGGCGACTCGCACCGCTTCGTCGGCACCACCGTGCCCGGTGAAAGCAAGATGTTCCAGGGCAACAACCGCGGCAAACGCAGCCTCGTCGTGGATGTGTCCGAACCTGAGGGCCTCGCGCTCATCCAACGGCTGATGCCCACCGTCGATGTCGTCATCAGCAATTTCCGCCTCGGTGTTCCCGAGCGTCTCGGCATCGATTACTCGTCCCTCCGCCTCATTCGCCCTGACCTCATCTACGTGCAGATCACCGGCTTCGGGGAATCAGGTCCAGGCGCAAAGTGGGCGGGCTCCGACCTCGTCGCGCAGGCGCACTCAGGAATCATGGCCATCGAAGGAAAGATGACGCCATCCGGCGTACCGCAACGGCTGGAGATTCCCGTTTCGGACTACGCCGCGGGCCTTGCCGCAGCGATGGCCGTCTGCGCGGCTCTCCTGCAACGAGAACGCACCGGCGAAGGCCAGTACATCTCCACTTCGTTACTCCGCGCGGCGCTCCAACTCCAGAATCGCGTCGTCATGCGTGAACCCGTCAGCGACGTGACACTTCGTGACCCGCGCGTCGCCGCTCTGCAATTAGCCCGCGAAAACGGCGCGGGTTTCGCGGACTTGCTCAAGGTCCGCGAAGGGCGGGGTGGCGCCCTTGCATCGCCTTTCGCGCTCTACTACCGCGTGTATCAGACCGCCGACGGCTCCCTCGCGCTCGGCGCTTTGACACCCCAGAACCGTGATGCCATCCGGCGAGTCCTCGGCATCCTTGGCTCGGAACTCTCCGACTCCCCGGACTTCGATGCCGCTGACCCGGCCTGCATCGAAGCGACCAACCGCTGGCGGGAACTGTTGGAGGCTCGCTTTCTCAGCGTTGGCGTTGACGAATGGCTTGCCGCATTCATCGCTGCCGGCGTGCCCTGTGCCCGCCTCAACTTCCCGGAGGAAATGACTGACGATCCCCAGGCCAACGCCGATCAGGCCTTCCTGGAACTGGAACACACCGTCACCGGCCC
>CAZKZR010000515.1:0-2664 GCA_964557245.1 uncultured Anaerolineaceae bacterium
CGCTGGCCGGAGTGGAAGCCGGTGGCACGGTGCGTGCCGCAGACATGTTCCGCATGGGCGGCCGGGGAAGCCGTGGCGGCGTGCCCAACTACCGCCTCTACGAATGCGCTGATGGCCTCTGGTTCTTCCTCGGGACCCTCACTCCGCAGTTCTTCCTCAAGGCCCTCGAAGCAACAGACATGATGCATCTGATGACATGGGAAGGCGTCGAAGGCGACTTTACAAAGCTGCTGCAGCCGGGCATCAACACGCTCGTCATCGAAGCGCTGGAAGCGCGCTTCAAGGAGAAGACGCGCGCAGAGTGGCTGAAAATCCTGCACGACCATGACGTCCCGCGCGGGCCGGTCGGCAAGTCTGAGGAGTGGTTTCGAAGCGAAACGGCCCACGCCAACGACATGCATATTGAACTCACTGACGCGAAGCGCGGGAAGGTGGAAATGCCGGGCGTGCCGGTCAAACTCGGCGCGACTCCGGGCGCCATCCGCTCGCTGCCAGCAGTTGCAAAAGTGGATGTCCTGACTTCGCACACGCAGAACATCCAAAATTCCCAATCCGGCACCCAAAATGGGAAGGGTCCTCTTGCCGGCGTACGAGTCCTCGACCTCGGCGCGTTCATCGCCGGGACGTTCGCACCGGGGATCATGTCGGCGTGGGGCGCCGATGTGATTAAAGTCGAGCCCCCGGACGGCGACCCCTTCCGCACCTACGGGCTGGGGTTCATCGGCTACAACCGGGGCAAGCGCGGCCTCGCGATCGACCTGAAGAAGCCGGAAGGGCGCCAGGCCTTCCTCGACCTCGTGAAAGTCTCGGATGTCGTCCTCGACAACTATCGGAACGGCGTACGCGAGCGGCTTGGCATCGATTACGCGACGCTCAAGCAGGTCAACCCGCGCATCATTTCCTGCTCAGTGACCGGATATGGCCCGAAGGGCGAACTCTCGCCGGACCCGGGCTTCGACCCGCTGGTGCAGGCGCGCAGCGGGCTGATGGACGCGCAGGGCGGCGGCGAGGAGCCGGTGTTCTACCAGATCCCAATCAACGACACGGGCAGCGCGATGGCGGCGGCGTTCGGAATGGTGGCGGCCCTTTACGCCCGAGAGCGCACCGGCGAGGGCCAGGAAGTCCTCACCTGCCTGGCGAACCAGAGCATGCTTTTCCAATCCGGTGAACTGACCCATTACGAGGGTCGTCCGGCGAACCCCAAGGGCGCCCTGGACTGCATCGGCACAACCGCGTTGAACCGCTTTTACCAGTGCGCGGACGAAGGCTGGGTTCTTGTTGCCGGGAACAAGCCCGAGCACTTTCCGTCTCTCTGCGTGGCGCTTGGCCACCCGGAGTGGGCGGGCCGGTTCATCGCGGAGAAGGCGCTGTTGGAAGCGGTGAACAGCACACTGGCGACGCAACTCGCGGAAGGCTTTGCCGCGCTCCCCCGAGACGAAGTGGTCGACCGTTTGCTCACTCGCGGCGTGCCAGCCGCCCCGGCGCTGCCGACGCTGGAGATTTTCGACAGCCCCTGGCTCCACGAGAACAGGTACTTCCAGGAGTTCGAGCATCCGCAGTTCGGCGCTATGATGGGGCCGGAGAACCTGGGCCACTTCAGCCGAAGCGGCGGAGGATACCCGCGGCGATCTCCGCTGATCGGAGAGCACTCGATGGAGGTCCTCGAAGAGTATGGGTTCCCGCCTGACCGCATCGCAGACCTGCTGGCTGCCGGCGCGATAGCGCAGGGTTAGCCATGGCTGATGTGGTCTACCTGCGAGAACCCACGAACGACGACCTCCCGTTGCTCGACGAGTGGGGTCGTTCGCTCGAATTTCGGGGCGAGTTCAACGACTTCGGCCTTCCCTACAAACCCGCGGCTGAGCGCTACGAGAAGGGCTTCATCGGCGAGCAGAACGGGACGTTGCTGATCTGCGAAACGGAGTCCGGCGAGGCGGTTGGAACGATCGACTGGCGGCCCTCGATGTACGGGCCTCCGCCCGAGTCGATGGCGTTCCAGTTCGGCATCTCGCTGACACCGGAGTCGCGCGGCAAAGGCTACGGGCCCGTCGCGATCCGGCTGGTCGCTGATTACCTGTTCGAACATACCGAGGTGAACCGCGTCGAAGGTTCCTGCGATTCGGAAAACGTCGCCAGCCAGCGCGCAATGTTGAAGGCTGGCTACAGCTACGAAGGCACACTTCGGAAGGCGCAATGGCGGCACGGCGCGTATCACGACCTGATGTACTTCAGCCGGCTTCGGGGCGAGTAGCCCGCTGCGGCAGATCTGCAACAACCGTAGGGGCGGCGGTTGCGCCCGCGTCACGGCTTCCCCGGCACCGTGAACACATGAAAAACGTGCTCGGCAACGCGGTGATCGCAGCCATGGTCAGCATCCAGCTCGGGTGTGTGGCAATCGTTGCGCTGATGCTTCCCTAATCCTCTTGCGCGCCGCGCGCCAGAGGCGCTTCATAATGGCTCGTTGAACAACCGCGTTCGCGCCGCTTCCGGTTATCTGATCGCATCAGCAGCACTGGTGGTCCTGACCGCCGCGCTCGCGCCGATCCTTGATGAGCGGCACATCGTCGATGTCGCGCTGCTGTATCTGCTGCTCACGCTAATCGTCGCGGCGCGGTGGGGATACGGCGAAGGAATCTTCACCGGGATAGCGGCGGACCTGTGCGT
>CAZKZR010000516.1:0-2661 GCA_964557245.1 uncultured Anaerolineaceae bacterium
TGCACCCGCGCGTGAGCCGGTAACGCCCTTCAGCCGGCTGGTATGGGTCTGTCGCCGAACCGATGGCGACATGCGCGCTCCGCCGGCTCTTGAGCTGCAGCTCCCGCCGCAACACATCGGCGATATTCGTCTTCACCCGGATCGACGTCCCATACCGCTCATCCGATGGCCGGTCGGCTCGCCGTTCGAACGCCCGCACATAGCAGAACGTGCACCGGTGGACGCACCCCATGTACGGGTTCAGCGACCACTCGAAGTGCATCCCTTTCACGGGGCTCAACGCGATCTTGCACGGCTCTTCGCGGTATTCGGCGCGCATGGCCGAAGCATCGTCGGCCATGGTTTCTGCCAACTCCAAACACCGCTGTCACCCGGCTCCAGCCTCAATCCAGGCTTTCGAAGAACTCCCAGACAGCCTTCGAAGCATCGATCTCTTGCGATGCCACTGACCCCTGGAACCCGCTTGGGCCGCCCGGCCACGGGTGGTCGGCGCCAGCCACGATCACGTACCGCGCGATGGTGCCGTCCTTGCATCCCGTCCAATCGGTGGTCGTCAGCGCGCCCTTCGTGGCCGTCGTTTTGCCCCCGCCGCATGCCATGGCGTCGGTCCATAGGTCGAGTGTCTTCTCCATCGAGACGAAGGGCACCCCCGCAATCGATCTCGGCCCCTCGCCGCCGTCGATAGGATGGTTCTGGTCGGCGTCTCCGTGGATCGCCAGCAGGTTCGTGCCATGTGACGCCGCGCACGAAGGAGTCTCGAGCGAACCCGCCACGGGCGCGATCGCCTTCACCTTCTCCGGCCGCTCGCACCCGAATCGGAACGACATGATTCCCCCGTTCGAATGCCCGGTCATCAACACCTCGGAACTGTCCACCGGCGCTTCCCGGACCAGCAAGTCGATGAGCGCTGCCAGGAATCCCACATCGTCGACCTTCTGGCGTGCCGCCAACCCGCAGCAACCGCCACCGTTCCAGGTGTTCGATACACCATCGGGGAACACCACCACGAAACCCTCGTCCTGCGCCAGCCGTTCAAACCGTGACGCCGCGGCGAACTGATCCCCGGACCCCAGGCCTCCGTGCAGCGCCACTACGAGCGGAGTCTTCGCCCCATCCTTCAACCCGAACGGGATGAAGAGCCGGAACGTCCGCTCCCGGCCGTCGAATTGCATCGTCCCATGCGTGGTCCCTGCTGCCCGTTGCGCGGCAAAAGCCGTCTCGCCCGCCGCGGTCGTAGCGGCCGGCGTCGGTCCTGCATCCTCATCCCCGCTGTTGTTCGAACATGCGGCGGCCGCCACGGCCAACACCGAAATCAGGGCGACCAGCACCATCAAGCGAAGCTTCACACCACCAACATGGTGCCACGGCCCCAAAAGTGACGGCGCCAAAAAACGAAATTCGGCCCTCTTCCGTGGTGACACAGAAGAGGGCCGAATCAAGCGTCCTTCGACGTTCGCAGTTCTCGTTGCCTAGGCCTGGGCGATCGCCTCGCCCTCGACAACCGACTCGCCGTTCTGGTTCGTCGTCACCACGCGGATGGTGGCAAGCCCGTTCTCCACTGCCGTCACTTCGCCGGTCGCCGTCAGGGTGTCCCCGGGCCAGACCTGCTTGGTGAACCGCACGCCGTACTTCTTCAGCGCTGTCGGCCCAAGCCAGTCGGTCAGCATCTTGCCGGTCAGCCCCATCGAGAGCATGCCGTGAGCAAACACCGAGGGATATCCGGCCATGTTCTGCGCCGCGCCTTCGTCGTGGTGCAGCGGGTTGAAGTCTCCGCTCGCACCGGCGTACTTCACAATGTGCGAACGGTTGACCTTCTCGATCACCACCTGCTCGCGCTTATCGCCAACTTTCAACGTCATCTCTGAACTCCTACTGCTCGACCGCTTTTTCGGTCTGGACGCCCACGCTCGTCGCCGTTACGCAAAGCACGCCATCCTGGTTCCGGTACTCAGTAATCGATTCCGAGAACTTGAGCTTGCCGCCTCGGCGCCCTTCCTTCTCCCAGGACTTCCCCGCCTTCTGGGTCACGGTCAGCGTGTCGCCGACGTGGATCGGGTGGTGGTACTCGTAGTGCTGCTCCGCATGGAGCCCACGCCCGAGTCCTCCGCCACCGCCGCCGCCTTCGGGGCGCTGCGGCGCCGGGTCCTTGCGCGGCCGCGTCAGGTCCAGCCCGTAGTTCGGCTGCCAGTGCGCGCTGCACTGCACGAACGTCGGCGGCACCACGATGCCTCCCACTGCCTTGGTCGCCGGGTCATTCGGGTCCGAAAATTCGGGCCGAATGTCCAGCACCGAACGCGCGAACAACATCACCTGCGTCCGGTCGACCGGGAATTCAAATCCCTCGTCTGCCATGTAAGTCTCCTGATGCAACTGGATTGCGGTCAGGATGGTACCGAGGCCCCCACAGCCCCGCAAGAAACGGCCATCCACACCCCTCCGCTGACCGCGTAGACTCGGCCTTCATGCAGATTGAGGGCACCTGCGAACCGCGCTTCGAACCCCTCCGCGAAGCCTTCACCCGCAACTTCGCGGAGCACAACGAAGTCGGCGCGGCCGTCAGCATCGCCTTTGAGGGCCGCGTTGCCGTCGATCTCTGGGCCGGCCACCAGGACTCCGAACGCACCGTCCCCTGGTCCGCCGATACGCTGGTGAATGTCTGGT
>CAZKZR010000517.1:0-2658 GCA_964557245.1 uncultured Anaerolineaceae bacterium
CGCGGCCAAGGAGGAAGGCAAAAGCCGGTCGATCGTGTTCAACCTCAGTGGACACGGGCTTCTCGACCTGCAGGCCTACGACGATTTCCTCGCCGGAAAACTGGTGGATGACCACTACCCGGCGGAAAAAGTGAAAGAGGCTATGGCTCACCTGCCCACTATCTAAGCCTCTGACGTCATCAACGGCCCGCGAGCGGGCAAGGAGAACGGACTATGACCACAGCAACCGTGAGCGCGAGCCTCGAGCGCCGTATCAAGGCGGTACTCGATGAGAAGTCGATGCTGAAGCATCCCTTTTATACGGAGTGGACCACCGGCGAGCTGCCGATTTCAAAGCTCCAGGAGTACGCCCGGCAGTACTACCACTTCGAGGCGGCGTTCCCGCGCTTCTTGAGCTCCATCCACGCGAGGACTGAATCGCCGGAAATCCGTCAGCTACTGCTCGACAACCTCTGGGACGAAGAGCATGGAGACCGCAATCACCCCGTGCTCTGGCTGGAGTTTGCCGCAGCGCTGGGCGTGGCCGCCGACGAAGTGAAGTCAGCGAAGCTGCGGCCGGAAACGCAGGCGCTGGTCGACCACTTCAACGGTACCTCACGCCAGGCGCCGTTAGCGGAGGCACTGGGGACGTTGTTCGCGTACGAAGGACAGGTGCCTGCGATCGCGTGGCAGAAGATCAAGGGACTAACCGAGCATTACAACTTCGAGCCGAAGCAATTCGAGTTCTTCTCCGTGCACCTGGTGGCAGACATCGCGCACGCCGGTGCGGAGATGCAATCGATCGCTATGGCTACGGAAGACGAAGACAGCGTGGTGCGCGCGGTCGAAGCGTCATGCGACCGGCTTCTCGCGTTCCTCGACGGCTGCTACGAAACGGCGGCGGCGTGATGGCAGAAGGCGATCCGCAGTCCATCGAGGCGTGGAACACGACGGTAAGGCTTGCCGCGGCGATCGGGCGGCTCAAAATCGGCTCGAACCTGAAGGCCTCAGCGGATGCGCAGGCGAAGGCGTTCGACCTCGCGGGCGTGGCCAGCGGGCTGATCGCGGAGGCCGCGCTGCGCAGCGGGCCAGGGCAGGCAGGCCTGTTGCAGGACGCGCGAGGCGCGCTGGCGCAATGCCGGTCATGGATCCACGTGCTGGCGGCCGTAACGAACGAACAGGACAGCGTTTTCGGGAACGAACTCGACATGCTCGAGCAGGCAACGCGACAGATCGGCGCGTACCTCCGTTCCCTTGACCGCGGCCCGCAGCAGGTCGGTGGGCCGCGTCCGCCTATGCGGCAACAGGGCCAGGGACCTCGCCCTGCGGGACCGCCGCGCAATGCCGGAGGCCCCCGATGAGTGAGCGCAAGCGCATCCTGACCGGTATCCGGCCCACCGGTGCGTTGCACCTGGGTCACTACGCCGGTGCGTTGGAAAACTGGGTGCGCCTGCAGCACGAATACGAGTCGTACTTCCTGATTGCGGACTACCAGGTCTCTGATTACGCGGATGACATTGCCCGCGTCCGTGATTCGGTCTGGCAGGTGGCGTTGGATTGGCTAGCGGTTGGGCTGGACCCGGAAGGCAGCTCGTTCTTCATCGAGAGCCTGGTGCCGGAGCATGCCGAATTGACCACCCTTTTGGGCTGGTTCCTGCCGGTCTCGATGCTGGAGCGGAACCCCACGCTGAAGGCGGAGATGGCAGCGATGGAGAACCCGGAAGATGGTTCCCAGGAGCGAAAGCCCGTCCCGGTGGCCTTCTACACCTACCCGGTGATGCAGGTGGCGAACATCCTCATGCCGCGCGCACATCTCGTGCCGGTCGGCGAAGACCAGCTTCCTCACATCGAACTGACGCGGGAGACCGCTCGCAGGTTCAACCACCGTTTCAAGCCAGTATTCCCAGAGCCGGAAGCCCTCGTGGGGCGGGTCGCGCGACTGGTGGGAACAGATGGCAACGCGAAAATGAGCAAGTCGCGCGGGAACACAATCGAACTGCGCGAAGACGCCGAATCGGTCGCGCGCAAGGTGAAGGCCATGTACGCGGGACCGCCGCGGGGCGCGACCGAACCGGGAAAAGTGGAAGAGAACCCTATCTTCCTCTACCTCGATGCGTTCGATCCCGACACGGCGGAAGTCGCCGAGCTCAAGGCGGCCTACGAATCGACCGGGCTGCCGAACAAGATCCTAAAAGACCGGCTGACCGAGGTCTTGAACACGAAGCTGGAGCCCTTCCGGGAACGCCGGGCCAAGTACGAGGCGAACATGCCTTTGGTGAAAGAGGCACTCGAAGCGGGAACCAACCGGATGCGCAAAATCTCCGCGGAAACGATGGACATGGTCCGGGATGCACTCGATATGAATTACCTGGAGCGGTACTAATGCTGCGGCCGACGCTGGAAGAAGTGAAAGCACTGGCGGCGAAGAACGAGGGCAACCTCGTGCCGGTCTACCGTGAGATCACCGCGGACCTGGAGACGCCAGTCTCGGCGTTCCTCAAGGTGAGGATCGGCAAGTACGCCTTCCTCTTCGAGTCCGTGCAGGGCGGGGAGCAAGTGGCGCGGTATTCCTTCATCGGGACGGACCCGTACCGGGTGCTGGAAACCGGTCCCGGCCGGGACTACGACGGGGACCCACTCATACCACTCGAAGAGGAGATGGCACGTTCGAGGGCGATC
>CAZKZR010000518.1:0-2657 GCA_964557245.1 uncultured Anaerolineaceae bacterium
GATCCCCTGCCAGTTCAGTATGTGCGGTGGCTTGGCGATGTTGTCCGGGGTGATCTGGGCAAGTCACTTTTCACAGGCCGATCCGTCGGCCAAGAGGTCTCGAATCGGATCGAGACAACGCTTGAACTGGCGATCCTGGCTCTCATGATCAGCTTCGTGGTAGGCGTCACCAGCGGGACCGCCTCGGCGGTCTGGCGTGGTAAGGGCCGTGAGCAGGTCATCCGGTTCGCGAGCCTCATGGGCCTCGCGATTCCGAATTTTTGGCTCGGAACGATGGTTGTTGTTTACGCCGCCAAGTGGTTTGGGTGGATACCGCCGATTCAGCACACGTCATTGTTCTCCGACCCGGTTAACAACCTGGAGCAGTTCATGATCCCCGCAGCGGTGGTCGGATTGAGCCTCGCCGCCTCCCTCTCGCGGCTCTCTCGCTCGGCCGTCCTCGAGGTCCTTCGTGAAGATTACGTGCGTACGGCTCGAGCGAAGGGACTCCCCGCACGAGCCGTCCTCCTTCGCCACACCCTGCGCGGAAGTCTCATCCCCATCATTTCGCTCTTCGCCGTGCAGGTCGGAGCGGTGGTCGCGGGAACAGTGGTTATTGAAAACGTCTTCAACCTTCCCGGGATGGGCCGGCTCCTCCTCGATAGCATCAGTCGCAAAGACTATCCCATCGTTCAGGGCATCGTCCTTTTGTATGGATCGTTCATCGTTTTCGTAAACATCATCACCGATGTTGCCTATGGCTTCGTCGATCCCAGGATTCGCCTCGCATGACCAGGGAAGTGCTCACAACGGTCGATTCTTCGGTGATGCAACCGATGCGCACCCATCGGCGCGCCCGTGCCGTTTGGAAGTTCTTCCGCCTGCCCACTACGGCTTTTGCATCGGTGATACTGCTCGTATTCGCATTGCTGGCGTTGTTTCCTTCTTTTGTCGCGCCTTTCGGCGAAAACGAAAGCACCCGTTCCTACTTCGGTTCGCCAAGCACGGCACACTGGTTAGGGACGGATCAACTCGGGCGAGACGTGATGAGCCGCCTCATCTATGGTGCGCGCGAATCGTTCATCGTGGGTGCCTTGGCGGTGGTGATGGGGACGATGGCGGGTGCCCTCCTTGGAATCTTGAGTGGGTTCTTTCGCGGTCCGGTTGACTACCTCGCCCAGCGCGTGGTCGACGTTCTGATGTCGTTGCCTGGCATCCTTATGGCGCTGGTCATCGCTACTGGACTCGGTGCCAGCCTGTTCAACGTCTCCCTGGCAATCGCCGTTGCAATCCTGCCAACAAGTGCGAGGGTGATACGTGGCGCTACGCTCGGCGTATCGTCGATGCCATACATAGAGGCGTCGCGGTCCAGTGGGGCCGGGAACGCGCGAATCATCGCCAGGCACATTGTTCCCAACGTTGCGCCACCCATCATCGTAATCGCCAGCATCCAGCTCGGTTTCGCAATCATCGCTGAGGCATCGTTGAGCTATCTCGGGCTCGGTGTTCCTCTTGGCACCTCGACGTGGGGCTCGATGCTTAGCGGCTCCGCATTGCTTTACGTCCAGAAAGCGCCCTGGTTGGGCCTTGCCCCCGGCATCGCCCTAACGCTCGTCATTATCGCTACCAACTTGCTTGGCGACGCCCTTCGAGATGCTGGCGACCCGCGGTTACGGGGGAGGTGACACGACGAAAACATGGCCCGGCAATTCAGCTAATGACCAACAGCCAAACGAGGAGGGGAAACAAGATGAATAACACGAATAACTACTGGTCCATGCGCGACCGAAGGGTGACTCGCCGCAAAGTGATCGGCACGGCCGGCGTCCTGGGCGCGGTCGGACTGGTGGGTGTAGGGTGCGGCGATGATGACGACGACTCGACTGATTCTGTTCAGGGAACCCCCGAATCTCGAATCTCGACGCCGACAACGAAGCAGCCCAAGCGCGGCGGCTCCCTCACGATGCGCGTCGCGGCCGATCCGCCAAACTGGAGCGTGTTCACTGCTTCAGCTCTGACCGTCCCGTTCGCGAACCTCGCCTATAACAAATTGATTCGCCTCAAGGCAGGCGCCGGAATCGACCCGTCGGAGATCAGCCTTGAGGCAGACCTGGCGGAAGCGATGCCGGAAGTGCCGGACTCAACCACGCTCGTCTTCAAAATTCGTCCTGGCGTCAAGTTCCAGAACGTCGCTCCTGTCAACGGCCGGCCGATGACCGCGGAAGACGTGAAGCTGTCCATCGACGCTTACCGCTCGGACTCTAGATCGGCGATGAAGGCGGACAACGCCGTCATTGAGTCCGTGGAAGTTGTCAACGAAACGACGTTGCGCGTCAAGCTCAAGCAGCCGATGGTGCCGCTACTGGCCCTTTCGGCCGGGCATTACGGGTGGCGGATTATCCCCAAAGAAATGCTCGACGGCGACCAGTTGATGACGAAAGCCATCGGCACCGGCCCGTACATCGTGGACAGTTACGAAGCGAGCAACCGGGCCGTATTTCGCCGCAACCCGGACTACTTCAAGCCGAACAAGCCTTACCTCGACAAGGTCACGCTTGCCATCGTCCCGGAACTTGCCTCGGCGATGTCCGCGTTTCAGACCGGCCAGGTGGACACGCTCGGAGGCGTAGACTGCGTCAACGCAGACCAGCTGCGTTCCCAGCAAAAGTCTGCCCAGT
>CAZKZR010000519.1:0-2657 GCA_964557245.1 uncultured Anaerolineaceae bacterium
TCGCGCCGGGCGCCGTGGTGAAGTTCGGAGACATCCAGGCGTTCACCACCCAGGTGACCGAGACATCGATTATCGCGACGGCTCCGGCAGGCACCGGGATCGTCATGGTCACGGTCGCGGTGAACTCAAACGTGAGTCCCGCCGGTCCGCAGGCCCAGTTCTCCTACGACGGACCGACCGTAACGCTGGTCAGCCCGAACGCGGGACCGCCGGCGGGGGGAACGGCAGTCACGATTCGCGGCACGAATTTCACGACCGCGGCGCAAGTACTCATTGGGAACGCCATACTGACCCCCACCTACGTCGATACGACGACGCTCACCGCGGTTATGCCGGCCACCGCCGCCGGTGCATACCACCTGCGCATCCGCACAGGTTCCGGCACGAGCCCAGAATCACCGAACGACCTGTTCACTTTTACCAGTGGGCCAATCGTGGATGCGGTGAACCCGGACAACGGACCGACCACGGGCGGGACGATCGTGGTCATCACGGGCAAGAACTTCGCATCGCCACTGACGGTGAACTTCGGCAACGTCCCGGCGACCTCGCTGAACGTCAACAGCGCCACCCAGATCACGGTGCTTTCTCCGCCGAACCCGACCGCCGGTCCGACAGACATCCAGGTGGTCAAGGGCATCGATGTGAGCCCGGTCAGCCCCAAATCGAAGTTCACGTACGTGTCTTCGACGCCCAAAGTGACCCAGCTCACGCCGAACACCGGGTCCACGTTCGGCGGCACGGAAGTCGTGATCACGGGCCTGGGTCTGAGCGGAGCGGTCTGTCCCGGAGCGGTGAAGTTCGGGCCTGTGGCGGCGCCCGCCTGCACTGTGGTCAACGACTCGACCGTGACGGTGACCACCCCGCCGAATATCGCGGGGCCCACGGTCGTGACCGTCACGACCGCGAACGGGACGAGCGATATCGTGCCGAATTTCACCTACGTCAGCCCGAACACCCCCGGCGGCAGCACCTCACCGCCGGCGCCGGGCCCCGGCGGCACCACGAGCTACACGCTGCATTCGCGGTGGACGCTTTTGACCTGGACCGGCAATGCCGGTGTGCCCGTTTCTGATGCAATCCGCGGAGTTGGCGTCCCGGGTGCAACCGACCTTTCGGGACGAATCTCGGCGCTTTTCCAATGGGATGCGGCAGAGGCGGCCTGGAAGGCGTATTTCACCGGAGCGGAGGGGATCCCGGGAGCGACGGACTTCACGCAGCTGACGCCGGGCGCGGTCTATTGGGTAGCAATCCAGGGGACGGGGCAGGTCCCATGGGTGGTCCTTGCGCCTCCGTGAGCCGAATAAGGTGGTAAAGGTGGCACCGCTGGACCAGGAAGTTCAGGCCGAAACATGGCCCGGGGCGGACGGCCCGGCTATTCTTGGCGGCGGTATGTGCCGCACACCCGCCTTGACGAGGGCCGCCCGTTGAAGTTCGGGACCCTACAGGTGTATTCACGTGAAGGCCTGCTCCAGGAGCACGGCCTGGACCTTCCGTCGGCCATATTGGGACGTGGCGAAGGGTCCCATATCTTCCTCGATGACTTCTCCATCTCCCGCAGGCACGCGCGACTGACGATCGATTCCGGTCGCCTGATGATCGAAGACCTCGGCAGCGCGAATGGGACGTTCGTCGATGGGGAGAAGCTGGAACCGGGCGTCCGCCACCTCGTTGCTCCCGACGCCGTCCTCCGCTTCGGCGAGATCGAAGCGCGTTACCTCGATCCCGCCGCCGCGGCCCTTGCCAATCGCACCGTCCTGGAAGACAACGCGACCGAAGAGGAAGCGCCGTTCGGCATCTCGCTGATCCTCGCCTCGCCGTCCGTCCCGGTGGACCCGGGAAAGAACGTCACGGCCACGCTGAGCGTGGTCAACCGCGGCCACTTGATCGACGCGGTCACGATCGACGTATCAGACCTCCCGAAGGACTGGTTCACGCTGGAACGGCGCTCGTTCCCGCTCGTCCCCGGCGAACGCGTCGATGTGCCGCTTTCGATCCACCCCCCGCGCGATCCCGGCTCGCTTTCCGGCGAGTACTCCTACACCGTTACCGTGAATTCGCGGGAGTACGAAGGAGATGTCTCAGCGGAAGGTACCTTCCAGGTGTTGCCGTTCGAAGCGGTCAGCCTCTCGTTCGCGGCGCCGCGCAGCCGCCGGAAATTCACGGTCATCGCCGAGAACAAGGGCAACGACGTTGTCCACTACGAGTTCGAGGGCAAAGACGACGAGCAGATATTCGGCTACGGCTTTGAGACGCCGTCGGTGGACCTGCAACCGGGACAGAAGGCCACGGTCGGTCTGGTCGTAACCCGGAAGGCCCAGTGGTTCGGCCCCGCCATCCCGCTGCCGTTCGAGGTGGTCGGCCATTCTTCGTCAGGCGCCGAGGTTACGGCGCGCGGACAACTGGCCACGAATCCGCCGCTCCAGAAGTTCAAGCTGCCCGCAATGTACACAGTCGCGGCGATTGCGTTGCTTGCGACCGCGCTCGCGGTGCTCGTCCTGACGGACAGTGGTACGAAAAAAGCGAGCGCCGAAGACCCGTATGCCGGTGTGCACCTCTGCGAAGACGCCAACGCCAAGGCAAAGCAGGACCAGAAGAACGCGGATGCCGCGACCGACAAGACGATCACCAGCGCAACGGTGGTGGGCCCGACCGAC
>CAZKZR010000520.1:0-2280 GCA_964557245.1 uncultured Anaerolineaceae bacterium
GGCAACAGCAACGATAACCCGGCGCGAGGCGGAGTGTCGGCGGGAGCCCGCAGGCCGGAGTTGATGGCCGCCCAACTCGGCGAGATGCTGGGGCGGCCGGTGGAGTTGGTTTACAAGCCGATCTGGCCTGAGGAAGCCCTTCCCGGAATCGTCGAGCGATGGATGGAGCGGGAGAAGCCGGACATCGTGTGGTTCGGGGTTGCGGCGTACTGGGCGTGCTACGAATCCTCGCCGAAGCGGGTGAGCCGCTGGTTCGGACGCGTTGGAGCGAGCGCCGCAGCGGCGGGAGAGCGAGCGGGCAACACTCGCTGGCTGGCGGAGCGGCGGACGTTCAGAGCGCTGCGAAAAGCAACGCAGGCGACGATCGGCGGTGATCCGCTCTTCACGACGCACGATGTAATCGAACGTGTGACACGGTGCGTCCGGACGATTGTGCGGAGCGAGGACGTGCTGCTGATCATCGAGGCGCCGCGGGGGCGCAACAACTTCTATGCGACGAAGGCGGCAGCGAGGAGAGGCGAGGCCCGGCGGCTGAAGATCCACCGCGCGCTGAGCGCGCTGGCGGCCGAGCTGCATTGCGGCTACCTGGGATCGGACGTTTCGATGCTGAAGTCATCGCCTATTCGGGATTTCCAAAAGGACGCGTTCCACATGGACGCGACAGGACACGCGATCAGTGCCGATATGGACTTCCCGGTATTGCGCGATGCCGTATTGGAGCATCGCGAAAACTGGCTTTCAGATTCGGATCGTGCTAAACTGAGAAGGTAATTTAGCGATTACTCCGCGGCAGCGGCCGGGGTAGTACGCGAGCTGAGGAACATAGCCCCCGTCTATGACTACTGCTCCTTCGTCGTCTTATACCGCCGAAAACATCCAGGTCCTTGAGGGTCTCGAAGCGGTCCGGCGCCGGCCGGGCATGTACATCGGCACAACGGACAAAGCCGGTCTCCATCACCTGATCAAAGAGCTCGTCGACAACGCGGTGGACGAAGCGATGGCAGGCGCGTGTGACCGCGTAGAGGTCATTTTCCACGCCAACGGGTGGTGCACGGTCATCGACAACGGACGCGGTATTCCGGTGGACGTTCAGCGCCAGACCGGGAAGACCGCTGTGGAAACGGTGCTCACCGTGCTGCACGCGGGCGGCAAGTTCGGCGGGGGCGGATATAAGGTCTCGGGCGGTCTCCACGGCGTCGGCGCTTCGGTGGTGAACGCGCTTTCGGAAGACATGTGGGTGGAAGTTGTGCCCGACCCGGCAGCCCAGGGCGCGGACAAGGCCGGAAAGGTCTACCGCCAGGACTACGCAAAGGGCGCGCCGAAAAACGAGCTGACGCCCTCGAAACTGAAAGAACCGCGGCCCAGCGGCACCACGGTGAGCTTCAAACCGGACCCGGCGATATTCGAAAGCGTCGACTTCGACTTCAAGATCGAAGCCGAGCGGCTGCGGCTGTACGCGTTCCTGACCAAGAAGGTGTGGTTCCGGCTCTTCGATGAGCGCGACGGGAACGAGGTGAACTACTACTTCGAGGGCGGCATCAAGAGCTTCGTCCGGCACGTGAACCACGGCCGCGAGGCGCTGAACTTCGAACCTGTGTACGCCGAGCGGGAGATCGACGGCAACGCGATCGAGTTCGCGATCCAGTACAACGAAGGGTTCAACGAAACCGTCTACACGTTCGCCAACTCCATCAACACGGTGGATGGCGGCAGCCACATGACCGGGTTCCGGACGGCCCTGACGCGGGTGCTCAACGATTACGCCCGGAAGAACAAGATCCTTAAGGACAACGATCCGAACCTCACGGGCGACGACGTACGTGAAGGTCTCGTCGCGGTGATCTCGGTCAAGCTGCCGGAGCCGCAGTTCGAGGGTCAGACCAAGACACGGCTCGGCAACGCGGAAGTGGCCGGCCAGGTGCAGACCGTCGTCGGCGAAGCGCTGGCGCAGTACCTGGACGAGAACCCGAACGACGGGCGCAGGATCATCGAGAAGTCGCTCATTGCGAGCCGGGCGCGCGAGGCCGCGCGCAAGGCGCGCGACCTGGTGCAACGGAAAAGCGCCCTGGAATCCGGGACGTTGCCGGGCAAGCTGGCGGACTGCTCAAGCCGGGACCCGGAAGAATCGGAAATCTTCATCGTCGAGGGTGACTCGGCGGGTGGGTCGGCGAAGCAGGGCCGGGACCGCAAGTACCAGGCGATCCTACCGCTCTTCGGCAAGATCTTGAACGTGGAGAAGGCGCGCCCGGACAAGATGCTGGGGCACGAAGCCATCCGGCT
>CAZKZR010000520.1:2290-2649 GCA_964557245.1 uncultured Anaerolineaceae bacterium
GCGCTGGGCACGGGCATCCGGGAGACGTTCGATGTGGGGCGGCTGCGCTACCACAAGGTCATCATCATGACCGACGCAGACGTCGACGGGGCGCATATTCGTACGCTGTTGCTGACGTTCTTCTTCCGGAACATGCCGGAACTGATCGACGGTGGGTACCTGTACATCGCGCAGCCGCCGCTCTACCGCATACAGCAGGGCAAGGACATCCGGTACTTCTATAACGAGGCTGCCCTCGATGAGTACAAGAAGGGCAACAAGCGGACCAACCTCAACGTCCAGCGGTTCAAGGGACTCGGCGAGATGAACGCGGAGCAGCTGTGGGATACGACCATGAAGCCGGACAATCGGGTGCTCCT
>CAZKZR010000521.1:0-2629 GCA_964557245.1 uncultured Anaerolineaceae bacterium
GCAAGGAACCTGGCGTGCGCCCGGCTGGCGGATGGGTCGACGAGGCAGAGGCGGACTGCGCCAGCCGTGGCCGCGCGGGAGACGAAACGAATGCCCTCAACGTATGCGCGGCCAGCCGAGTAGCGACCAGCGCGGGAACGCAGGGAGAAGACAGAGCGCAATTCGGGGTGGGCGACGGAAGTGATGGGTTCGCAGGAACAAAGGTCGGACAACGGAACGGCAACACCGCGTTGAGGCGGGCCGCCGCGGGGAAACCGGGTGTGCTCAGTTTTGGCCCGGGCACATGATACCCCCTCACCCACCTCTCCTGACACAAAGCTGTCAGGAGCCGTCTAGAACACTCGTTCTATCGGCTGCTATACTTCCCTCGGCCTGCCGCCATCCCGGCTACACTCAATAGCCCGAGCACTCGGCCCGGTCATCATTTTCTCGGAACTGGCACGTGCCCCTCGACCATATCCTCGTCCGCGGCGCCCGCGAGCATAACCTGAAAGACATCACCGTCCGCATCCCACGGGACGAGCTGGTGGTCATAACCGGGCTCTCCGGCTCCGGCAAATCCTCTCTCGCCTTCGACACCATCTACGCCGAAGGCCAGCGCCGCTACGTCGAATCCCTCTCCGCGTACGCGCGCCAGTTCCTCGGTCTCATGGAAAAACCGGACGTCGACCACATCGACGGCCTCTCGCCGGCCATCTCAATCGACCAGAAGTCCACGTCCAACAACCCGCGCTCGACGGTCGGCACCGTCACGGAGATTTACGACTACATGCGATTGCTCTGGGCGCGCGCGGGTCGTCCGCATTGCCCCCAGTGCGGCCGGCCGATCGAACGCCAGACCGTCCAGCAGATCGTGGATGCCACCCTCGCCTTTCCTCCCGGATCGCGGCTTCTCCTTCTGGCGCCGGTAGCGCGCGCCAAGAAAGGCGAACACGCGGGCATCTTCGATGAGGCGCGGCGAGCCGGTTTCGTGCGCGTCCGCATCAACGGCGAAGTCCGCGACCTCGATGAGCAAATCGCGCTGGACAAGAAGAAGCGGCACGACATCGATGTCGTCATCGACCGCCTCGTTGTCCCCGAACCTGGCACCGACGCCACGGCTACCAGCCGAATAGCGGACTCGGTGGAGCAGGCGCTGAAGGTGGGCCAGGGCGTCATGCTCGTCGCGCCCGCCGGAGGAGAAGGCGCGGAGACGGTCTTCTCGGAGCATTTCTCCTGCGCGTATGACGGCACCAGCATCGGCGAAATCGAACCGCGGACGTTCTCCTTCAACAGTCCCCACGGCGCCTGCCCCAAGTGCACCGGGCTGGGCGTCGAAATGCAGATCGACCCGACCCTCGTCATCCCGGACCGGACGAAGTCGCTCGCCGGTGGCGCCGTCGAACCGTGGTCGAAATCGCCCAGCGTCGCCGGCTGGTACATGCGCCAGCTCGAAGCAGTGGCCGAGGACCAGGGTTTCTCGACCGAGCAGCCCGTCTCGGAACTGAACGACAAGCAATTTCACGCCCTGATGTACGGCACCGGCGATAAGACGCTGCGTCTTCGCTTCACCAACCAGTACGGCCGCACGCAGACCTACGACACGAAGTTCGAAGGCGTGGTTACCAACCTGCAGCGCCGCTACAAAGAGACCGATTCCGAGTACATCCGCACGGAGATCGAGAAATACATGGGCTCGGTGCCGTGCCCGGATTGCAAAGGCCGCAGGCTGCGGAAAGAAGCCCTCGGTGTGCTCATCGATGAAAAGCCGATCGTCGAAGTGACGAACCTGAGCATCACGAAAGCGAAAGCCTGGTTCGACCGCCTCGCGGCGCCGGATACGCCGCTGAACACGCGAGAACAGACCATCGCTTTCCAGATCCTGAAAGAGATTCGCGGCCGCCTCGAGTTCCTCGTGGATGTCGGGCTCGAATACCTGATGCTGGACCGTGTCAGCGGCACGCTCTCCGGCGGCGAATCTCAGCGCATCCGCCTGGCCACGCAGATCGGCTCGGCGCTCATGGGTGTCCTCTACATCTGCGACGAACCATCGATCGGCCTGCATCCGGTAGATGGCGACCGGCTGATCAAGACATTGGAACGGCTGCGCGATCTGGGGAACACCGTGCTCATCGTCGAGCACGACGAGGCCATGATGCGCGCCGCCAACTGGATCATCGATATGGGGCCGGGCGCCGGCGTGCACGGCGGACACGTCGTCGCCGAAGGCGATATCGAAGCGATCAAAGCGAGCGAGGAAAGCATCACCGGCGCCTACCTCTCCGGCCGCCGCGAGATCCCCGTCCCGGCCGAACGGCGCGAAGGCAACGGCAAGGTCATTCGTATCCGCGGGGCGAAGGAGAACAACCTCCGGAACCTCACCATCGATGTGCCGCTCGGCAAGTTCGTGGCGGTCACAGGCGTCTCCGGATCCGGCAAGTCCTCGCTCATCAACGAGATCCTGGTCAAGCGGGCAGCCAACGTGCTCCACGGCGCCCACCAGCGCCCGGGCGTCCATGACGCCATCGAAGGGCTCGACCACGTCGACAAGATCGTCGACATCGACCAGTCCCCCATCGGCCGCACCCCGCGCTCGAACCCCGCCACCTACACCGGCGTGTTCGGCATCATCCGCGATATGTTCGCCTCG
>CAZKZR010000522.1:0-2626 GCA_964557245.1 uncultured Anaerolineaceae bacterium
CGGACCGGCGTGAAGGTCAGTTCGCTCTGCCTCGGCGCGATGATGTTCGGCGGCAAGACCAACTTCGAAGACTCCGCCGCGATCATCGACCGCGCCGTCGATGGCGGCGTCAACTTCATCGATACGGCGAACGTCTACAATGCCGGCCGCAGCGAAGAGGCGACCGGGCAGGCGCTGCAGCGCAACGGCAAGCGCAACTCGATTTTCCTGGCGACGAAAGTGCACGGTCGCATGGGTGAAGGCCCGAACGACATGAATAACACCCGACGCCACATCATCGAGTCATGCGAGGCCAGCCTCCGCCGTCTCGGGACGGACTGGATCGACTTGTACCAGATCCACCGCCCGCAGTCCGACATGGCGATCGATGAGACGTTGCGCGCGCTGGACGACCTGGTGCGCTCAGGCAAGGTGCGGTACCTCGGCGCGAGCACATTCGCCGCATGGCAGCTGTTGGAGTCGCTCTGGGTTTCGAAGGAGTACGGCCTGAACCGCTTCGTCTGCGAGCAGCCGCCCTACAACCTGTTGGACCGCCGCATCGAGCGCGAACTCCTGCCGATGGCGCAGACCTACGGCATCGGGATCATCCCGTGGAGCCCTCTGGCCGGGGGCCTGCTCAGCGGGAAGTACAACCGGAACGAACCGCCGCCGGAGGACAGCCGCTACGCGAACTTGAGCACGAACCCGATGTACCGCCGGCGCATGAACGACAGCATCTGGGACGTGATCGAGGGGCTGGAGAAGATCGCGGCCGACAAGCGGGTCGAGCTTTCGCAGCTTTCGCTGGCCTGGTGCATGCAGCAGCCGGGCGTCACGAGCCCGATCATTGGGCCGCGGACGATGGAGCAGCTCGAGGACAACCTCAAAGCATCAGACGTGACCTTTACGCCGGAAGAGCTCAAGGAAATCGATCGTATTATCCGGCCCGGCACGAACGTCAGCCCGTACTACGAAGCAGACTGGGGCGTCAGCCAGTACCGGTGGTAAGTGTGGCTCACCACCGAGGCGCGAAGGGCACGGACTGACGACCACGCCGCAGCTCCCGGGCACGTTTGACACCCCTCGCACCGCCGCGATAGCGTCCGCGCACGTTTAGCCCGGCCGCGGAGGGATGTGTCAGTGCGAGAAATGACCGGCGGCGAAGCCGTCTACGAAACGCTGCGCGCGCTTGGTGTCGAGCACGTCTTCGGCATCGTGAGTGTGCACAACATCCCGATTTACGACGCTATCCACCGTGGCGGAGGAATCACGGCGGTGGCGGTGCGGCACGAGCAGGGCGCCGTCCACGCGGCGGACGGGTATGCGCGAGCGACGGGGAAGCTCGGAGTTGCCATAACAAGTACCGGTCCTGGCGTCACGAATGGGATGACGGGCATTTTCGAGGCAGGATTTGCGAGCAGCCGGGTGATGATGATCGCCGGTCAGATCGACTCCGTGTACTACGGCAAAGGGAAGGGGTTCCTGCACGAGGCCGAAGCCCAGCTCCCGATGCTGCGCTCCATCACGGGGCGTACGGAGAGCGTGAGGCGGCCAGAGGAGATCGGCGAGGCGGTGTTCAGGGTTGCCGAGGACATCAACACTGGCCGGCCTCGCCCGGGCGCGGTCGAGATACCCATCGACTTCCAGTACGCGAAGGCCGAAATCAATATCCCGCACGTCGAGGCGTGGCCGCGGAAGGCCCCGGATCGGGACTCTATCGCTAGGGCAGCCGACGCGATCAGAAGCGCGAAGAAAGTGGTCATCTGGGCCGGCGGCGGCGTGCTCACCGCAGGCGCGGAGACGGAATTGACGCAGCTTGCGGAAGCGCTCGGCGCGCCCGTGTTCACCTCGGGCAACGGCCGGGGCAGCATCCCCGAGGACCACCCGCTCTGCATGGGACCGCTCACGGCGCAACCAGGTGTGGGCGAGACCCTGGAACAGGCAGATGTCGTCGTCGCCATGGGCACGCGCTTCCAGGCGGGTCAGACCCGCAACTGGATGCTCCCGCTCGGCGGCAAGCTCATCCACATCGACGCTGACCCGGGCGTCATTGGCCGGAACTACCGCGCTGACGTGCCCGTTATCGGTGATGCGCGCCTGGGGTTGGCGGCGCTTTTGAAGTCGCTGGACGGCGCGGCGAGCGAGCCAGGGTTCCTCAGTCGCGCTCAGGAGCTGCGCGATGCCACCCGGAAGCAGATCCGCCGCGAGATTGGCCCGGACTACGAAGCGATCATGGATTCGATGCGGGAGCAGTTGCCGAGAGATGGCATCGTGGTGCGCGACGCGACGGTGCCCGCCTATCTCTGGGGCAACCGGCTCATGCCGATCCTTTCGCCTCGCACGTCCATGAACCCGACCTCTGCCGCGATCGGGCCGGCGCTTCCGCTGGCAATCGGCGCCGCGATTGGCAGCGGCAAGAAGACTGCGGTAATCCAGGGCGATGGCGGCTTCATGCTCAACATCGCGGAGCTCTCCACGGCAGTGCAGTACAACACCCCCGTTGTGACGTGCGTCTTCAACGACCGAGGGTACGGCGTGCTCCGGTCAATCGAGGGGCGGACGTTTGAGGGCAGGCAGTTCGGTGTCGAACTGTCCACGCCGGACTTCGTGATGGTGGCGAACGGCATGGGTATGAAGGCGGAGCGCG
>CAZKZR010000523.1:0-2625 GCA_964557245.1 uncultured Anaerolineaceae bacterium
CAAGGTCGTCATGCAACAGGTCGCCGCCATCCGCAACCTGCCACCCGCGGAAGACGTCGAAGTTGCGCCGATCACCCAGGCCCAGGTCTCATCAACGCTCGAATCCACGCTCACCAATGCGGACGAACAGTCCTTCGCGCACCTCACAATGCTCTACCGCCTGCTCGGTCACCTCGGGCCCAACGAGGATTACAAGGGCGCCTATCTCGCCTTCGCCGGCGGCAACGTCATCGGCTTCTATTCTCCGAAGGACAAAGCGCTCTTCGTCGTCACCGCCGATGGCAAGACGATCGATCTCTCGAAGCTCGAGCGCCAGGAGCGGTCCACCATCGCTCACGAACTTACCCACGCCCTCCAGGACAATAGCTTTGATATCCAGGAGCTTTTCGCGAAAACCACCGGCGACCTCGATTGGACGCTCGCACTCAGCGCCGTCATCGAAGGTGATGCCGTCAACATCGAAGGCCTGTGGACCCGGGACCACGCCTTCGCACCGGTACCGCCTGCGCTGAGTGGGGCCTTCGCGGCCTACCAGGCTCCCCGGCCAAAGCCGACTGGAAACGAACGCGCGCGAATCTCGGCCCAGACTCAGTCGACCCCCGTCTCCATCGAGCGCGAGCTCCGTTTTCCGTACACCACGGGCTTCGAGTGGGTGAGCATCGTCCGCACCCAGCGCAGGAACGAAGCGATCGACGGCGTCCTGAAGGGCCGCCGGCTAACAACAGCCGAGGTCATCCACACCGACCTCTATGATGCCAACTTCACCCCGGAGGCGGTCGCCCTGCCGGACATCTCGTCCCAACTCGGAAGCGGCTGGTCTCACCAGTCCGGGGGCGCCTTCGGCGAGTTCCAGCTCCGCAACTACCTCCAGCTCGGCCTTACCGCACTCCCCGCCACCCTCGCAGCCACGGGCTGGCGCGGTGACCGCTACGACCTTTACACCCACGATGGTGAGTCGCTCGCGGCGATCCGCGTTCGCTTCGCTTCGTCCGAAGACGCCGCCGAGTTCGTCGCCGCCCAGGACGGGCTCTTCACTTCGCTCGGCGCCAGTGTGAGCGCCGACTCCGGGACGGTTACGGCCGAACTCCCGGACGGTCGCACCACCGTCCGCACGGCCTCTGGCGCGGAGGTGCTCTTCGTTATCGCCTCAGACCGCGCCGTCGCCGACCGCGCCTTCGCGCTGCTCAAGGGCGGCTAAGTCACACCGGCCGGCACGCATCGCAGGGCGCGAACCCCGCTTCGAGCGCCTCATCGGGGCTCCGGAAGCCCTTGAGGTTTGCCGGGTCGCTCTCATCCAGCCCCGTACAAGCCGGCAGACAGAATTCCATGCAATCGAACTGCCCCACGAAGCGCGGCGCATGCTGGATCCAATCCAGCCGATGTTCAGTCATGCCTTCCATCTCCAGCACGCTCTGCTTCACCTCGGGCCCGCCGGCGGAATACTTCCCCAGCGACCAGTCGGAATGGACCACGCGATGGCAGGGGACGATGAACGGGACGGGGTTGTGCGAAAGCGTGTTGCCCGCCGCGCGCACCGCACCCGCGTTCCCTGCTTCCCGAGCCACCCAGCCGTACGGCCGGATAGCCCCGCGCGGAATCCGCGAAGTCGCCCGCAACACCGCCTGTTGGAACGCCGTCATCTCCCCCAGGAACGCAATCTCGCTCCCGCGCTTCCGCCCGGCCAGTACCTGTTCCGCCGCCAGCCGCATCCGCTTCGAATCGCCGTGCTGTGGCGCGAACCCGAGCTCGTACTTGGCCCGCAGTTCGTACTTCCGCATGTCGTTGTCCACCAGGTGCACCAGCTGCTCGTCGTGCACCACCCGGATCGTCCCCACGGGCAGCTCCATGTCGAACCACCAGAGGTTCTCCGTCGCGCGAGCCTGCCGCCCCCGCAGCTCCGCCCGCAAGCGCTCCGCGAAACCCGGATTCGCCTCTCCCCGGATCTCCGCGACCACCGCCTCTTCCAGGTCCGCCGCCTCTCGCTCCTTCGCCTCAGACATCGTGTTCATACCCGGCCTCTTCCAATAGCTCTCGAAGGCGATTCACCGCTCGATACGTCAGCTGCTTCACAGCCGCTTCGCTCTTGTCCAGCTCATCCGCCACCTGCCGCACGCTCCATTCGTGCCCGAACCGCAGCACCACCACCCTGCGCTGCACATCCGGCAACTTCCGGACCGCGACTTGCACCACGCTCCGGCGTTCCGCTTGCTCAAGTTCGAACGTGATCGGCTCGTCGATCGGCTCGTCGTGGTCCATAAGTGGGATCTCGCGGCCGCTTCGCCGCCCTTTGTCCCGTGCCAGGTTCCGAACGATCGTGAACAACCAGGCCTCGAACGGCTTCCCCCGGTGTTCATATCGCGCCAGGTTGCTCAGCGCCCGCCGGTAGCACTCCGAAGTGAGGTCCTCCGCCGCGGGATGATTCCCCGCCAGCGAATACGCGAACCGGTAGACCGCCGGCTGCGTACGGTCGTAAAGCGTCGCGAACGCATCCGGTGAAGTCCGCGCCGCCGTGATCAGCGCCAATTCATCCATACACTCAAAGCCTAACGTCGCTCTTCCCGATTGGTAACGCACCAGCACCCCACCCCAACCCGCTCCCATGAGCCGCGACCGGGCAGCGAGCGG
>CAZKZR010000524.1:0-2611 GCA_964557245.1 uncultured Anaerolineaceae bacterium
TCCACGATGGGCGTGGCCAGCGGGCCGGTCTCGTTTATGCGCGTCTTCGATTCGGCGACGGAAGCGATCAAGCAGGGCGGGACGCGGCGCGGCGCCAACATGGGCATCCTCCGCGTCGATCACCCGGACGTGGATGAGTTCATCGCCATGAAAGCCGACATGACCACGCTCCAGAATTTCAACATCAGCGTGGCCATCACCGAGCCCTTCATGAAGGCGGTCGAATCCGGCGGCACGTTCGATATCATCAACCCGACGAACGGCCAGGTGGTTGGCAAGCGAGACGCACGAGATCTCTGGGAGCGGATGTTCGCGAACGCATGGAAGAACGGCGACCCCGGTGTCGTGTTCATCGACCGGATCAACCAGGGCCGCGCCAACCCGGTGCCGAAGCGCGGACCGGTCGAATCGACGAACCCCTGCGGCGAGCAGCCGCTCTACCCGTTCGACTCGTGCAACCTTGGCTCCATCAACCTTGGCCACTTCACCAAGGGCGAGCCCGGCAGCAAGACCGTCGACTTCGAGGCGCTGGGCACGGTTGTGCGGCGCACGGTTCACCTCCTCGACAACGTCATCGAGATGAACAACTACCCGATCCCGGAGATCGCCGAAACTTCGCATGCGATTCGGCGCATCGGCCTCGGAGTCATGGGCTGGGCTGACATGCTCATCGACCTGCGTGTCGGTTACGACTCGGAAGAAGCGCTCACCCTCGCTCGCGAAGTGATGTCGCACATCCAGCGCGAATCCGATGCGGCCTCTGAGCAGCTCGCCCGCGTCCGCGGCAACTTCCCGGATTGGAACGACTCGATCTACGGCCCGGGCGGCATGGAAGGCCCCCGCCCCATGCGAAACTCCACCCGCACGACCATTGCGCCCACCGGCACGCTCAGCATCATCGCGAACTGCTCCGGCGGCATCGAGCCGGTCTTCTCCCTGGCCTTCATCCGCTCGCACTACCTGGACAAGAACGACCCGACGAAGCGCACCGAACTTGCCGAAGTGAACGAGCAGTTCGAAGCGGTGGCGAAGGCCGAGGGCTTCTTCAGCGATGAGCTGATCCGCTTCCTCGCTGAAGGCGGCCACCTGGAAGAGCGCGCCGAAGTCCCGGAATGGGTGAAGCGCACGTTCGTCACAGCCCACGACATCGCCCCGGACTGGCATGTGCGCATGCAGGCGGCCTTCCAGGAGTTCACTGACAACGCGGTCTCCAAGACCATCAACTTCCCGAACAGCGCCACGGTTGATGACGTGCGGACCGCCTACGAACTCGCCTACCGGACCGGCTGCAACGGCATCACCATCTACCGCGACGGCTCCCGCGAACTGCAGGTGCTCAAGCACGCCGACAAGTCAGACGGCGAAAAAGCCATCGAAGCCGCCCAGGCGATCATCACGCAGGCCATGGGGCCGGTCCGCCGCAAGCTGCCGGACGAGCGGCAGGCGATCACCCACAAGTTCCGTGTCGGCGAGCAGGAAGGCTACATGACAGTTGGCCTGTTCGAAGATGGCACGCCCGGCGAAGTCTTCATCAACGTGAACAAGCAGGGCTCAACGGTCTCCGGACTGATGGACACCGTGGCGATGCTCACGAGCTACGCGCTGCAGTACGGGGTCCCGCTCGGCGAGCTGAGCGCCAAGCTGAAGAACACCCGCTTCGAACCAAGCGGCCCGACCAGCAACAAGCAGATCCCGATCTCCACCAGCATCGTGGACTACGTGTTCCGCTGGCTCGAGTTGAAGTTCGACGGCGCCAACAGCGCCATCCAGCCGACGCTCATTCCCGCCCAGGACATCGTTGAAAGCACGAACCCCAGCGTGGCCGCAAACAAGCACTCGGATGCGGTCGCCAGCGGCGTTGGCTGCCCGGAATGCGGCGCGGTCCTCTACTACGCCGAAGGCTGCCTTATCTGCCACAACTGCTTCTACAACAAGTGCGGGTGAGCTAAGGCCCGCCCGCAACACCGGAGGCCGCCGATGACTGCGCTGGATCCCGAAGAGGTCAGTCTCGCAATGCATCGGCGGCTTGCCGTGTTTCTTTTCAATCGGAGCTGGGAACTGATGCTCATTGCCGAGCGAACCCCGGCCCAGGACGACGAACTCCTCCACACGGTTCATGCGTCCGCGTACCACTGGAGAAGGTTTGGCGGAACTGCGGCTAACCTGGCTCGTGGAGAAAACCAATGCGCACGCGTTTATGCGGCACTTGGACGCGGCGAGGCCGCACTCCACCACGCAAAACGATGTCTCGAGCTGGTCGAAGCCGGTGGCGACGGAGTTGAGGACTGGGACCTGGCGTCAGCCTTGGAAGTGACGGCCCGCGCCAATCTCGCTGCCGGCGACCGCGACGCCGCCCTGGAGTTTGCAAAACGAGCGCAAAAGGCATTGGGCGCGATCGCCGACATCGAGGATCGTGAAGTCATCGCAAGCCAGCTCGCAGAGTTGCAGCTTCTGCCGGACGGTGGCGAGACCGCTTAGGCGAGTTCGCACTGTCAGGATCAACTGGTGTCGAACCGGCTGCAACTGCTCGGAAGTGACTGACCTACTCCCCGCTCCACGTCACCTTCGCCGTCCGCGCCAACCCGGCAGCGTAGACCGCCGCTGCCAGTGC
>CAZKZR010000525.1:0-2609 GCA_964557245.1 uncultured Anaerolineaceae bacterium
TGGCAGCGAGGTACGTCCCCCAGTGCCGCGGACGGCGTCGGCAGCTCTGACCTCGCAGTCTGGCAGTCCAACTACGGAGCGGGCGGACACTAAACCCCCGCTACGTCTTCACATCCTCGCTTCGCCACAGGTACCAGCAGGCCACCGTCGCCCACGGCCGCCATGCCGCCCCAATCTCCAGTACCTCCGGCGGCTTCGGCAATGCCGGCAGCCCGTACTGCTTCATCATCGCCCGGTTGATGCCCACATCGTTCACCGGCAACACGTCGGGCCGGCTCAGGTGGAACATGAGGAACATCTCCGCCGTCCACCGGCCGACCCCCCGCACCTGCGTCAGGTGAGCAATGATCTCCTCGTCGCTCCAGTGGCCGAAGTTCTCCAGGGAAAGCTCTCCGCTGCCGAAGTGTTCAGCAATGCTTCGGACCGAGAGCATCTTCTGGCGCGAAAGGCCAACCCCGCGCAACTCCTCGTCGGTTGCCGCGAGCACCTGCGCGGGTTCCGGGAACGCTTCGTCTTCCAGCCCCCAGAGCGCGATGAATCGGCGGAAAATCGTGCCCGCCGCTGCCCCCGAGAGCTGCTGAAACACAATGCTGCGCGTCAGCGCGCGGTACGGGTTGGCGCTCGGCGGCCAGCCCTGGAACTCGCCCACCCCGTTGATCACCCGGGCCATCACGGGGTCGTTGCGGAGATGGACCATCGCTGCGTTGCCATCGATCGGTGTGGGCAAGGAACTGCTCCGGCCGGAATCTGGGAATGTCCCTAATAGTAACGACATGCCAGCGGCCGATACCTTCAGGGAAAGGCCGCACCGAAGGTACAACTGCGTGGTCCGCTCCTGGCAACACTTCAGCGAACCGGCGATCGGTGCGGTCCCGATCCAGCCCTACCCGGTCAACAGCCTTGTGCGCTGGTTGCTCGCGAGCGTCTTCGCCCTGTATCTCCTCCTCCACGGCGGTTCCTTCGGCGCTGCGCAGTTTGCGGGGCTGGGTACGATCGTCGCCGCCCTGCTCGTCACCGAAGTAGCGTTCTATCACTTTCGGCACCGTCGGGACTCCATGCTTGCGGCCTGGGCAGTGATCCTCCCGGTCGATATCGGCGTCCTCCTCACTGCCACGCTTCTAGATGGCACTGAGCACTCGCCCGTGCCCGCAATGGCTGTCGCGACGGTGTTCACCGCCTCGGAGATGTTCCGCCCGCGCTATGTGATCACCCTCGCCCTGGTCGCCGCATCGGCGTTTCCGCTCCTTCACTTCGCGCTCGATGTTTCGCAGGGTGGTGTTTCGCTGGCCCAGCCTGCCATCTGGTCCATGCTCATCGCCGGCGTCGGCGTCTTCGCCGCCACACGCGGAATGGCCGACGAAAAACTTCGTTCCGGCCTGATCGAAGCCGAGGCCCGCGAACGGCGGCAAAGCGAAGACCTGCGGGGAGCGCTGGAAGCCGCCCGCGCCAGCGAGGCCCGTTTCGCCAGCTTCGCCGAACACGCTCCCATCCTGATGCTCATGTTCGATAAGTCGGGGGCGCTCACCTTCCGCAGCTCGTTCGCCACGGCCGAAGGCTCGCCCGCGCTCAAGTCGGCAGCCGCTGGCCTGGGCCTCGTTCCTCAAGAAGAAGCCGCGCTCGCGGCTGCGGTCTCTGCTGCCATCGCCGGCAACGCAGAGCAGATTGACTTTTCGGCGCCCACCGGCGACCGCCACGCCATGCGCCTCCGAGGCGTGGCCTTCCCCCTGGAAGACGGCGCCGGCGTCATCGTCCGCGATGTCACCACAGAACTGGAACTCGCTGCCCAGGTCAGCCGCGCTCAACAGCTCGAAACCGTCGGCACCCTCGCCGGCGGCGTCGCCCATGACTTCAACAACCTGCTGACCGCGATTCTCGGGAATCTCTACCTCGCAAAGCGGTCCCTGGCCGCGGATGCGGAAGCCGTCGCTTACATCGATGAGGCCCGCCTCGCCGGCGAACGCGGCGCCGATATCGTTCGCCGTCTCCTGGATTTCGGCCGTCCGTCGCTTGACCGCGTCGAACGCACCGATGTCGGTCAGCTCATTCGCGCTACCGTGGAATTGGCCCGGCCGGCGCTCTCGCCGCGCATCACCGTGGAAGTCAGCGGCTGCGTCGGTGCTTCGATCATGGGCAACTTCGGCTCGCTGCAGCAGGTCTTCCTCAACCTGCTCTTCAACGCCCGTGACGCCATGCCCGCGGGCGGCGTGATCCGCATCGAGTGCAGCCCCATCACGCTGCCTGACCACTACGTCCCTGGACCCGGCGGCGATAAGTGGCAGATCTCAGTGAATGACTCCCGCACGGGCAATCCCGCGGCCGCCGCGCTGCCGCGACGGTGCACGCCTGCCGCGATCTCCCACGGCGAGCACGCGCTGGCATGGAGGGACATGCGACCGGCGTCGACCTCGGTGAGGTCCAAGACCGTCTTCAGGGCCTGCGCGAGCTGCGTGGCCGCGTCGACGATCGGCTCGACGTCGAAGCCTGCCGCGCCTTCGGAGCCGGCGATGCGCGCCGTCGTCAGCGACTGCTGCAGCAGCTTCGCCACCGGCGCCAGGACTTCGTTCGCCAGGTTCAAAGTGAACTCGCTGCGCGCCGCCGCGTCGGCCTCC
>CAZKZR010000526.1:0-2607 GCA_964557245.1 uncultured Anaerolineaceae bacterium
GCCCGCCGCGGGCTTGTCGCATACCTGATGCGCGGCCACTACGCCGAAGGCGAAGTCCTCGCCCGGCTCGGCGCCGAGGCTGCCCGCCAGTCCGAAGAGCCGGCCGTGCTGGCGGCGCTGCTTGTCAGTAGGGCCTGGTCCTTGCTCCGGATGGGCCGGGTGGGTGAAGCCTCGGAAGCGCTCACCGAAGCGCTTGGCATCACCCGCCGCACTGACTTGCCCTGGACTGCCGGCTACGGCGCCGATGCGCGTATCGCAGCCGCGATGTTCCGCGTCGGCGCGGGTGACTATCCGCGCGCGCTCGCCTACGCCGCCGCCTCCCGTGAACGCGCCCTCGAGGCTGGTGACCGCACTGGCGCCGCGTTCGCCTGCTGGATCGCCGGGATGGCGCTCCTGCGCCAGTCACGGCTCACCTGTGACGAGACCGACGGCAAGGTGCGCTATGCCCCGGCGCCCGGGGATACCTGCGTCCGCGAATCCGCGAGGTACGTCGACGAGGCGCGCGCGCTGCTCCCCGAAGGCGAGCACTACCTCACGGCGGCAGTCCTCGTGGAAGCCGGGCTCCAGTGCGAGTACGCCGGTCTCCATGCGGCCGCCCGCGCGCATTTCCGCCGCTCGTACGCCCTCCGCTCCGCCCTCAGCGATGTACGCGGCATGGGCACCACCCTCGTTTACCTCGCGGATGTGCTGCTGAACGACGCGCGCGCCGCTGAGGCAGAGGTCCTCCTCGACGAAGCCGAGGGGCACTTCCGCCGCCTCGGCGATTCATCCGGGATGGCCGAAATCACCCGCGTCCGCGGCCTCGCGCGGCTCGCCCTCGGAGACCTGCCCGGCGCCCGCACGGCGCTCACCGACTCCCTCCGGCGGAGCGTCGACCTCGGATTCGCGAACAACATCGCCGGCCTGATGCGCACGTTCGGCGAAATCGCGGTCCTCGAAGGCGACCTCCCGCGTGGCGCAGAGATCCTTCGCGCAGTCCACGGTGACCCGAGCACGACGCCCGCGTCGGTGGCCCGGGCGGAGGCTGCGCTTCGCCGCCTCGAACTCCGGGGAATCAGACCGCCGGAAGCTGGCCCGGCAATCCGCGAACTGGCCGCCCAGGTGCTCCGCCAGGCCGATGTGGGACATCCCGCCGATCCTGCGGCAACCACTGTGTAAGATTTCTCCGCGCGGCCTGTCTAACCGTCGAAGCCTGTGGTTCGACGGACTCGCAGGCCCGCTCGGGGTTTCCCGATTCGGTACCGCACGGCGGTAGAGGGGTGGCATGGACCAGCTCGCGGATTCCAGCCTGATTGAGCTCGCACAGGGCGGGGATCAGCACGCCTTCGCGGAGCTGTACACGCGTTACTTCGATCCCGTCTATGACTTCGTCGCCCGCATGACGCGGAACCGCGATGAAGCAGCGGACATCGCCCAGGACACCTTCCTGAAGGCGATGAACGCGCTTGGCGGGTTGCAGAAGGGCGCCAGCTTCAAGAGCTGGATCTTTACCATCGCTCGAAATACCGCCCTCAACCGAATTGAGAAAGCCAACCGCACCCGTCCCCTCGCGTTCGAAGGGGAAGACGGCGAAGAGGTCAGTTTCGATGTTGTCGATACTGACCGCTTTTCAGACCCGGAAGAGGCGGCGCAGGCTAACGCTGTCGCCTCTCTCGTCTGGCAGGCCGCCGCCGGTTTGGACCCCAAGCAACTCTCGCTGCTTGACCTGCACCTGCGCCAGGGGCTCGATAGCGGTGAGATCGCGGATGTGCTCGGCGTCACGAAAAACAACGGATACGTGATGCTGAACCGTCTGAAGAAGGCCGTCGAAGAATCGATCGGAGCCTTCATCATGTTCAAAGACGGACGCCAATACTGCGGGGACCTGGATTCGGTCCTGCGCAAGAACGACATCGACGGGATGTCGCCCGAAGTCCGCAAGATTGTTGAACGGCACGTGGCGCTGTGCCCCAACTGCGAAGAACGCAAGAAGAAGCTGGCTCCGCTCGCTGCGTTCGCTGCCCTCGGCGCGGTTGGCGCACCGGTGGGCGCCAAGGCGCACATCCTCGAAGGACTCATGCAGCAATGGCCGGGCACGGCCGGGGCGGGCGCCGGCGGCGGTGGCAACGGCGGCGCCGGCGGTGGGGCTTCCGGAGGCTCCGGTGGTTTCGGCGGCGGACTCGGCGGCGGCCTGTTCGGGGTCTCCGGCCGCTTCGTGAAGGCCGGGGCGGTCCTCGGCTCAGCCCTCGTGCTTCTCCTTCTCGCTCTTCTCGTGCCCGCCAGCCCGCTCGCGCTCACCGGCGATGACGGCATCGGCAAGGCGTCGCAGGACGGCGAGCCCACCCCCGATGGCGGCAGCGTCATCCCCGCCGGCCTCACAGCCACGAACACACCGACCACCGGTGCGACTTCGAGCCCCTGGCCTTCGGCGACAGGGACCGCCACCAGCACCCTGGGACCGGGCACCCCCTCCCCCACGCCGACGCGCACGAGCACGCCGGTGCCAACCCCCGGCCCCGGCACGCCGACCTTTACTCCGTCTCCCACCGCGACGGCGACCAGCACCGCTACGCCGACGCGCACTTCCACGGCGACGCCAACCGCCACCGCGACGGCTACCATCAGCCC
>CAZKZR010000527.1:0-2606 GCA_964557245.1 uncultured Anaerolineaceae bacterium
GTTTGGGCTGGACCGGGTGTTCGCACTGACCTACAAGCCGGGGTTTTTCGAGAAGCAGGGCTTCCGGCTGGCGAACGTGATGGAGTTCCCGCAGAAGGTGTGGAACGAGTGCGTGCGCTGCCCGTTCTTCACGAATTGCAAGGAAGTGGCGGTGGTGTTGGACCTGGGGGGCGAGGACCTTCGGGTGCCGGTGGTTTAGCGGGGAACGGGGAACGGGGAACCGGGAACGGGGAACCGTCGGGGACTTCGAACGACGAAGTTCGACCAACGGTAGGAGCTAGGCGCCGCAGCAGGGTTCGCAGGTTTCCATTGCGGCGACGGCGAGGGTGCCGGCGTTGAGGCCGGTGCCGGTGGCAGCGGAGACCGTGATGCAGAGCGACGGGCTGAGTTCGGCGATGCGGTTGAGGTGGTGGGTCATGCGGGCGGCGACTGCGCCGGCGGCGACGACGCCGGTGCCCTGGAGGACGATGCCGAAGGCGTGCCCGTGCATGCGGCCGACCAGGTCAGTGCCGCGCACGAGGTCAGTCACGCGGTTGGAGATGCGGCGGAGCTGGTCTTCGTGGTCGCCGTGGCAAGCGCCGACGACTTTGACGACGAGGAAGGAGAGTGGCGCCTGCGGGGCGAGGTCTCCGATGGTTTCGAGGCTCTCGAGGAGTTCGTCGCGGGTGGCCATTTTGCGGCGAGAGGGGAGGGCGATGACGTTGGCAACGGCATCCGGGACCAGTTTGATGCTCGGGCCGAGCAGGCGGAGGTTGGTTGGGAAGCGGTTGGCGGTCATTGGTCTCTACCCCTTGGAACTGGGCGAATTGTGCCCTTCGCCATGTCTTACGGAGATAGGCGGTTCCCTGATGAGCGCATCAGATTTATCCCAATTCGGCCTCGGGATTAGCCCCTGATTCGGAGGACTGGGGAACGGGCGCGCGCCAGTGCTTTCGGCGCATCCAGAAGTAGATGGCGGTTGCGACGACGGAGACCACCCAGAAGCCGCCAAGGGCGAGGGTGATTGCGGGGTTTTTGGTCAGGCCATCGCCCATGGCGACGGTGACGGCGGTTGGCGGAATCATGCCGAGGAAGCTGTAGACGATAAAGGTGCGAAAGCGGACGGCGGTCATGCCGGCGACGAAGCTGATCCAGTCGAAGTTGACGCCGGGCATGAGGCGGGTCCAGAAGACGACGCGGCCGCCCATGGTTTCGACCATGTGGTCAATGCGGGCCGCGGCGTGGTGGCCGATGAGGCGGGCGAGGTACTTTCGGCCGAACCTGCGCGATATCCAGAAGGCGCTGGCGGAACCGAGGGTCAAGCCGGCCATGCAGTAAACCGTGCCCAGGACGGGGCCCCAGGCGAGACCGGCGGCGATGAAGATGGGCACGTTGGGAATGGGCGCGAAGAGGACGGAGAGGGCCATGACGAGGATGAAAACGACGACGCCAATCGGGCCGCGCTCTTCGACCCAGTCGCGGAAGGGCTCGGCGTCGATCTTGAAGGAGAGGCCCCAGAAGTTGGTTGCGACGAAGTAGAGCGCGACTACGGCGAAGAACGCCAGGACGACGCCAACGACGACGGGCTTTCGCAGGAGGAGCGGCGTTTCGCTTTCGGCGAAGGCGATGTTGTCCAGGTTATCGGCGGTTTCGTCAGGGTGCGGCACTGGCATTCATTAGAGCACACGAAGCTGCAGGAACAGGTACACGACGGGAAAGACGAAGAGCAGCGAATCCAGCCGGTCGAGGAATCCTCCGTGGCCGGGGAGGAGGCCGGAGGCGTCCTTTACGCCCATGCGGCGCTTCATCCAGCTTTCGAAGAGGTCACCGAGCATGGCCGCGGGTGGGAGGGCGACCGCGAGATGGAGCATCGTCGAGGCGGGGACGCCGGTATCGAACAAGCGGTTGAGGAGCAAAGTTGCGACGAGGCCCGCGACGTACCCGCCCGCTGCGCCTTCCCAGGTCTTGCCGGGGCTGATCTTCGGCGCCATTTTGTGGCGGCCGATTGCCTTGCCGGTCGCGTAGGCGCCGGTATCGACGGCGAAGGTGGCGAGCAGGCCGAGGAAGAACCATTCGCGGCCGAGGTGGACGTCCCGGACGAGGACGAAGGTGGAGAGCAGGAGGCCGAGATAGAGCATGCACCAGCAGTAGACGCGGTAGGGCTTGCGGGGCCCGACGGCGTTCGTTGGGGCATAGCCGATTGCGGCGAAGAGGAGCGCGAAGCCGGCGCCGACGATGAGGAAGCGGGTATCGGCGTGGGCGCCGGCGACGATGACCGGCGCGATGACGAAGGTGGGGACCATCGGGATGACCTGGCGGATGGGCATCGATGGGATGAGCCAGCCGTGGACGAATTCGGCCGCTGCGAGCAGACCGATTACGCCGAGTACAAGGGCGAACGGCCAGCCGCCAACCCACGCAACGGCAGCGACAAGCGGGAGGCCGACCGCCGCGGTTATGAGGCGAAGTTGAAGGTTGGACATGGTTCGCGCTAAGGGTAACGGGCTGTATCGCAATGGGTTTGCGCGGGGCTTAGGGCGCGGCGAGGAAGTCCAGCGGGTTCGCGATGTATTCGAAGCCGGGTGGAAAGCCCGAGTGGCTGCTCAACTGCCAGTGCAGGTGCGCGC
>CAZKZR010000528.1:0-2597 GCA_964557245.1 uncultured Anaerolineaceae bacterium
GGCGCGAGGGGCGCTGCGGGTGGCGGACTCACGCTTACTGCTGCCGACGCCGACGCGCTCGCGGCTGCGGGCATCGCCGGCCTGAACGGTGTTTCGCCGCAGATCAGCCAGGTGGGCCAGGTCATCACATCCAGCGGAAACCAGCAGGTGACGATTATCGGGACCACGCCGACCTACCCGGAGGTGCGGGGCGTTTCCGTGGCTGAAGGCGCGTTCGTTACCGATGAAGACACTGCGAAGAAAGCGCTCCATCTCGTCCTGGGTTCCGAGATCGCAACGACGCTGTTCCCATCAGGCGGCGCCGTCGGTTCGACCGTCCGCATCGCGGTCGGACCTTCGAACCTGAACTTCACCGTCGTCGGGGTCATGGAAAAGAAGGGCGGTTCCGGTGACGGCACGGCCGACTCCTATGTCTATGTGCCTGTCTCGACCATCCAGTCTCGCATCGGCTTTAACCGGAACGCCTCGGGCGCGGTATCCGTCAACCAGATCAACATCCAGGCGGCTCCGAACGCGAACCAGGATCGGCTCATCGCCGACATCACCGCGTTCCTCTCGGAACGGCACAACGTGACGACGCCTGATTTCACGGTCAAGAGCCAGGATGACCTGCTGGGCGCATCGACCCAGGTCACCCGCACGCTCTCCATTTTGCTCGGCAGTATCGCCGGAATCTCGCTGATCGTCGGCGGCATCGGGGTGATGAACATCATGCTCGTCAGCGTTACAGAACGGACGCGCGAGATCGGCATTCGCCGAGCCGTCGGAGCGCGGGCGAAGGATATCGTCACCCAGTTCGTGACGGAGGCTCTCGCCCTTTGTGTGGGCGGGGGCGTCCTCGGCGTGCTCGTCGGGGTAGGGGTCGCGGTCGGGATCAACGGCCGCACCATCGCTGACCAGGACATGACCACGGTCATCCAGCCATGGAGCATCGCCGTGGCCTTCGGAGTGGCCGCCGGGATAGGAGCCCTGAGTGGCAGCTACCCTGCCTTCCGCGCCAGTCGCCTCGACCCGATCCAGGCGCTCCGCTCCGAATAGACCTGTGCACGTTCGCTACTACTGGACGGATGCGTTCAGGAAGCCCTGGAACGTGACGTGTCCCGGGACCGACGCCAGGAGGCCAATTGGTATCCCAACGATGAACGTGCCCGTCTGCCCGACTTCGAGTTGTTGAGGCACACCGGCGACCTCGAACGGGACCTGGAGGTCGTTTCCAGACCCCACCCAGGCGACATTCCCCGCCCCGTCGTAGATAGCGACGAGTACTTCGATCGCTCGCAACGGACGAGAACCCGTGTTGGTCACCTGGCCGCGCAATTCCTCAATCGTGGACGAATACGGGATTACTCCAGTCTTGGGGTCAGGCGGCCCAACCTGGAACGGGTACGGGCCGGCGAACGTGAAGGCACCGGACGCCGGGGCCAGAGCAGTCGTCTCAAAGCCGAGCACCTCAACGGTAGCGCCCGCCGCGATATCGCCGGGCAGCGCGAATTGGACCCTGAACGGTGCGGTGGCTCCAGGCTTCAGCGAGTTCACCAGCGCCGAGGTCTGCCGGGTGGTGGCGACGCCACCAACGGTGGCGTGCACCAGCAACTGCACGTGCGAAACGACGGACGACGAACCGTTGGTCACATCACCCGTGACGACCAGGCCGCCGTCGTTTCGAAGTGACACATGGCCCGCCGTGACGCCCGCCGCTGTACCGGAGTCGAGCGCCAGCCCCGGCACTACCATCCTGAATTGGAGGTCGGCTGCCCGCGCCTGTCCGGCCCCTTCACGCGCAACGAGCCCGTTTGCGGCGATGACCGAAGCGACGCCCAAGGAGAGGAGGACTTTGCCGCGCATCAGTGCGAAGTTTCCGCGCCAGCGCTGAGAATCTGCTGTGAACCCAGGCCGGTAGGCAACCCGCCCGGCCAGGACTAGAATCCCGCTTAGCGATGGATCGAATTTCCGTCCACTGGCCAGACGAACTCAACGAGCATGGCCGGCCCATGCTCTGGTTCGGAAGCTGGCTGAACTCCGCCCACGGCGATGAAGGGGCGTGGTTCTACTCCGGACGCGGCGCGGCAGTCGAAAGTTACCCCGTGCCGCCCGGGGCCACCGGCTTGCGCATTCGCCGCTGGCCGAACGAAGGCCTGGACGCCGAATACGCCGACATCAGCCCGCTCGGAACACTCGACCGATTGGACGTCCAGCAACTCGACTTTGACGCACCTCAGCCGTTCAGCCGGCTCCCGCAATTCATCTCCAGGCCGCAGGAGGCTCGCACATGACCACCATTGAACGCCCTGATGTTGATCAACTCGACCCGGCCGCGCGAAGCGAGTACTTCAATCGCCACCGGTACGTCACACCCGGTCATGAAGGTTGGACGCAGGTGGCCACACCGGGCGCCGCGAACAAGTACCTCATGATCTCGGCCGATTGCCACGTGAACGAGCCGCCGAACCTCTGGGTCGAACGCATCGAGGAAAAGTACCGCGCCAGGCTTCCTCGCATCGAGGTCGATGCCGACGGCGTCAAATGGTCCATCGTCGAGGGCTACCACCCGGTGAAAATCCGCGACCTCAAGATGGAGGGCGAAGACCAGGAGCGCG
>CAZKZR010000529.1:0-2595 GCA_964557245.1 uncultured Anaerolineaceae bacterium
GAACAGCACCCGGGTCATCGGGCCGTCGCTGGCGGGTGGATTCATCGCGATCAGCCTCATTGGCATCGCCGGCGTGTACTACATGACAACGCTCGGCTTCTTCATCGCAACCTTTACCATGCTGCGACTGCCCCCGGGGAACCCGAAGCCACGAGAGACGAAGGTCTCGCCGCTGACCGACATGGCCGACGGCGTGCGGTACGTGCGGCAACGGCCGTCGATCGCCTTGCTGGTGCTGACTTCGTTCGCGGTGATCATGGTTGGATTCCCATATCAATCGTTCCTGCCTTCGGTTGCCAAGGACGTTTACGGGGTGGGCTCAGGCGGACTGGGCGCGCTGCAGTCGTTCGGGGCGATAGGGGCCGTGGTGGCGACCTTGCTGGTGGCTTCGTACGCACAAAGCAAGCGCACATGGGCGGCCCAGCCGCTCCTGGCGATCGCGTTCGGGGCCTCAGTCATCGGGCTGGGCCTCGCGCCGAATATCTGGTTCGGGCTGCTGGCGATGGTTGCGGTCGGCGGTCTTGCCGGCGGATTCCAGGGCGTTAACAACGCACTGACGATGTCGAGCACCGAATCGGATTACCAGGGACGCGTGCAATCGATCTCAATGCTCAGTTGGAGCCTCTTCGGGTTGTTCGCTCTGCCGATCGGCATGCTGGCGGACCGCATCGGCATCCAGGAGACGCTCGTGCTGATGGGCGGCGTGGTGATGGTGAGCGTCGTGGTCCTCCAGTTCTTCGCCCGGACGGAGGCCGTGAACGCGGACCGCAGAGCTCGCGTCAACGCTCTGGAGCGTCACGCCGCTGACGTAGCCGGGGCGCCTGCCGGCGGACGCTAGGACCAGGCCGGCCCCGCCTTCGCGAGGCTGCCAGGGGCGCGCTACCTCTATACTCCGAACCCATGCGCATCGGCCTCATTTCCGACACCCACATTCCAGAAGCCCGCTACGAACTTTGGCCGCAGGTGTTCGACGCCTTTCGCGGCGTTGACGCCATCCTCCACGCCGGAGACATCCATGACCTCGTGGTCATCGACCAGCTGCACGACATCGCGCCGACGTGGGCGGCGCGCGGCAACGGCGAAGAAGGCTCCGGCGGTCGGCCCATCCAACCCGACCACCACCGCCTGCGCGAGGCCTGGGTGCTGGACATGGCCGGCCTGAAAGTGGGCCTGGTCCACGACGTGCCGATCCCGGAATACCCGCCGCACCTGACCCTCGAACGAGCCATGATCCGGTATTTCGGGACGACTGAGCTGGACGTGCTTATCTATGGCGATACGCATGTGGAAGCGATCGACACGGTGAACGGCGTCCTCTGCGTGAACCCCGGTTCCCCGACCTATCCGCGCAACCTGGACACGCAACTCGGGACAATCGGGTTCCTCGAAATCGACGGCGGCAAGGCCGAAGCGAGTATCTGGCAGCTGACGGAAGAGGGTATCGAGCCGTTCAACTGGAACAAATGGAAGCGGCCGTGGTGAGGCAGGGGTAAGAGCAGATGCGCATCCTGGTGTTTGGCGGCACGAACTTCCTCGGTCGGCACACCGTCGTCGCGGCCCTGGAGCGCGGGCACGAGGTCACGATCTTCCATCGCGGGCAGACGAACCCGGGGCTGTTTCCCGAAACGGAAGAGATCCTCGGCGACCGTGAGCATGACCTGTCGCTCCTGGCAGGCCGTGACTGGGACGCAGTGATTGACGTCCCAGGCTACCTGCCGCGCATCGTGCGCGGCTCGGCGCCGACGCTGGTCGGACATGTCCGGCAGTACGTGTTCATTTCGACCATCTCCGTCTACGACAGCATGCCCGTGCCCGGGATGGATGAGACCGCACCCGTCGGCGTCCTTCCGGAGCCTTCGGAAGACGTGCAGAAGTACTACGGCCCGCTCAAGGCGCTTTGCGAGCGCGAAGTCGAGTCCGCGTTTCCCGGCGCAACGACCATCATTCGGCCAGGGCTGATCGTCGGGCCATTCGACCCGACGGACCGGTTCAGCTACTGGCCTGTGCGAGTGGCGGAAGGCGGCGAAGTGCTCGCGCCGGGAGACCCGGAACGCCAGGTGCAGGTCATCGACGCGCGAGACCTCGCGAACTGGACTCTCGAGTGCGTTGAGCGCGGAACGACGGGAACCTTCAACGCCACCGGACCGGCGACGCGACTCACCATGCGCGAGATGCTTGAAGCCTGCCGCGAAGGCACCGGCAGCGACGCCACCTTCACGTGGGTGGACGAAGCGTTCCTCGAAACCGAAGGCGTCGGTCCATGGATGGAGTTGCCCTTGTGGCTGCCCGAAAGCAGCGAGGACACTCGCGGCATGCTCGCCGTCTCCATCGAACGAGCACTCGCCGCCGGCCTCACCTTCCGGGCGCTCTCCGAGACTGCGCGCGACACGGCGGCGTGGCACCGCGCGAGTGGCTCACCGGCGCTGAAGGCGGGCCTGGCGCGCGATCGGGAGCAAGAGCTGCTGGAGAAGTGGCGGGGACGTTGATCGCTTAATCAGCGACGCAGCGCAGCCTCGCGAGCAAGTTTATTCGCCGTCCATTCGGCCTCGAATTGCATCGGAGTCTCTGGATCCATGCATGGAACGAAGGGCACGC
>CAZKZR010000530.1:0-2587 GCA_964557245.1 uncultured Anaerolineaceae bacterium
ACGGAGCCTCGTTCGGCCTCGCAGTTCCAGCCGCCGTCTTCGAGCGCTTCGCCGAGCAGCCGCTCAACCACCCCTTCGACCGGTTGTCCAAAGTACGCGCCCAGAGCGACCGTGCGCCCGTTGATGCACGGCTCAACCTCGCCGTCGAAGAAGCGTTGGCCGGCATGTTCCCACCGGCTGTTCTCTCGCACCGCATCGACCGCGCGGCGCACCGCTGGCTCCACCGGGTCGATGCCGAACTCCATCAGGAGCTGCAGAACCGGCAGAGTGGCGGTCCACGGCTGACCCAGTTCCTCCATGGCTGACCACTGGAAGTCTCCGGGGAAACATGCTCCGCCTGCCCACTGTCCGTCGTCTCCCTGCAGAGCGAGCAGGCGCGCTCCCCAGCCGGCCCTCGCGACTTTCGCCCGCTCAGCGGCGACCTCATCGGGCGAGGCCGCGGCGAGGTCGCGCAGCACCTGCCAGCGAATTGCCGGGTCTGAATCCAGCAGCCAGTCCAACTTGCTCATGAAACCAGTGTAGGCCGGGAGGAAAGCCCTACCAGCGGGCCTCGTGCTCCTCGATCCAGCCGAAGAGGTCGCGCACGTCGATGACTTCGCCGCTATCGGGCACGATGCGGCCGCGATACGTGCCGAACATCTGGTGCACGTCGGTGAAGAAGGCGTCGCGGCGACCGCTGGTGCCATGCCGGTCGTATTCGGGTTCGAATACGAGGTCGATGCGGTCGCTTTCGGAGGTGCGGACCGTCCAGGGCTTCATCCAGTCCGAGCGGTCGTAGTCGAGGACCAGGTCCTCGCTGATTTTGGAAAGCCGCCCATCGATGCAGAGGCCGTTTTCGTTCATGCCGGTGCCGGTTGTCCACTTGTCGCCGAGGTTGAGACCGACCACATGGTTGCCCTGGATGCCGGACGCGGCGCCCCAGTTCCAAACCGTGTGCAGCGGCCAGACGCCTCGGCCGTAATCCAGGCAGCCGAAGGCCGCCTCGCCCAGTTCGTATCGCGTGTCGCCCAGCTGGATGTAGCCGGTGGCCGGGAGGGTGTTCTGCTTGGAGGTGAACTGCATCGAGAGATCGTTCCAGGGGATGACCACATTGAGGGTCTCGTGACCGTCTGGGCGGCGGACGTGGATGTCGGCTTCGAGGCGGTAGCCCTGGAAGTCCGCCGCTTGCACGCGCAGCCGGGTGCCGGTGCCTTCGTCCGTGTGCGAAACGCGCATGTCCGGGTGCTCGATGACCATGTCGCCGTGGACGTACTCGGGGATGGCGATCGTGCCGGGTGGGCGGGTGACCGTCTTGTCGAGGTGGAGCTTCGTCCCGCGGTGGAAAAAGTACGCGCCGCCCAGTTGCAGGCGCTCCATGTCGGCGATGGTCGTGGAAAAGAGCAGGTCGTTGTTCGTGACCGCCCAGTAGTTCCACTTCTTCTTGCGCTCCAGGGTCTCGGCGACGTTGCAGCGGTGCAACGGTTGGCGCGACCAGCCAACGGCGGCGCGGTTGAAGCGTCCATCAGGGCTGCAGAGGTCGACTGGGGACGTGAGTTCGGGTTCGTGGTAGGCGGTCACGAGGGGGAAGGCTAGCGGTTCTGGTGGTTAGCCGTTAGCGATTCGCCGTTAGCCCGTAGAATCGCTCCACCTACAACCTCAGGAGCCACACCCTCATGTCACTCAATGGACGCGTCGCGCTCGTCACCGGCGGCGGCCGCGGAATCGGCAAAGCCATCTCCCTCGCCCTTGCCAAAGACGGCGCCACCATCGCCGTGAACTACCGCCGCGACGAAGAAGCCGCAAAGGAAACCGTCGCGGAAATCGAAAAGCTGGGCGGCAAGGCGAAGGCCTACTCCGCCTCGGTCGAAGACTGGGACCAAGACGTCGCCATGGTGGACCAGGTGATCAAGGACTTCGGCCACATCGACATCCTTATTAACAACGCCGGCATCGCCTCGCGCGGCCAGGGCGTCGCTGACACCGACCCCGCCGAGATGGAGCGCGTTGTCCGGACGCATGCTTTCGGCCCGCACTACTTGTCCAAGCTGGTCCTCCCCAGCATGCGGCAGCAACCACGCGGCGACATCATCATGATCTCCAGCGTCGCCGCCCGCGGTCTCGGGCCGAACGGCGCGCCGTACAACATGGGCAAAGCGGCGATGGAAGCGCTGGCCATGGGTCTGTTCAAGGAGGAACGCCGCTACGGGATCCGGGTCAACGTCGTGCGCCCGGGCCTGACCGAAACCGAGATGGGCAACCGCCTCGCCCGCGCGACGCAGGGCATCCAGAGCATGCGCGACATCGACTCTCGCTCTCCCTTCGGGCGCGTGGCCCAGCCGGAAGACATCGCGAAGGTGGTGGCCTTCCTCGTCAGCGACGACGCGTTCTATGTGACGGGGCAGACGATCGAGGTGGACGGCGGAGCGAACAGCGCGCTGCCAAACCTGTAGCCCTCACCCCCGGCCCCTCTCCCACGTCTGGGAGAGGGGGCTCTGAACGCGAGGTGATCGAATGAACTTACAGGTGATTCGCCCGCCGGCCCTCACCCCCGGCCCCTCAACCGCCTGCGCGGGGAGAGGGGAGCCATGAACGCGCACTGTGCCGAATT
>CAZKZR010000531.1:0-2587 GCA_964557245.1 uncultured Anaerolineaceae bacterium
GTTCACCAGGAACCCGAGCGTTCGCACCGGCGCCTCGATCTGCGTGCGGTACTGGATGAACGCCACCAGCGTCCCAATCGACATGGCGCTGTTCAGGACCAGGTGCCCACCGTAGAGCAGGACTACCAGGTTCACCGCGCCCATGATGTAGATGAGGAACGGCTGATTGAACGCCACGATGCGGTTCGCCGCGAGGCTCTTCTCACGCACGCTCCAGTTCGCCGCCTGGAACTTCTCGAACTGACTATCTTCTTGCGCGAACGCTTTCACCACCCGGATGCCCGTGATGCTCTCCTGCAACACAGAAGTTTCAACGCCGACCTGTTGCTGCACTTCCGCCCAGAGCGGCCGGGTCCGCTTGGACATGCGGATCGCCACATAGGCGACGAGCGGCATGCTCAGAAAGATGACCAGCGCCAATTGCCAGTTGGCGATGAACATCACCACCGAGATCGCCAGGAACAGTCCGCCAGTCATGCCAATCCGGAGTAACCCCAGGCTGAGGAACTGGCGGCAGTTCTCAACGTCTACCGTTGCCCGCGACATCAGCTGCCCCGTCTCGAGGTGGTCATGGAACGAGAAGCTCAGGCTCTGGACGCGCTCGAAAAAGTCGCGCCGCAGGTCGAAGGCAACCCGCTGTGCGATCACTTCGCCCATGTAGCTCTGCAAGTATTGGCTCAGCCCCGCGCCGATGCTAAACACGACGATGGCGATGGCGCTGATGAGCAAGGTTTGCTTGCTCCCGCCCGCGATGCCCGAATCGATCGCCCACTTCAGCATCCAGGGAGTCAGTACTCCAAACCCGATCGTCCCCGCCAGCCCGAGGTAACCGAGCGCGACCACGCCCTTGTGGTGTTTGAGATATCCCATCAGCCGCAGGAGCACGCGCATTCTGACCGCATTCTACGCGATCCTTCACGTTAACGTGAAGGATAAGTCTTCGAGCAGCGCCCCTCCGGCGACGGAAAGGCGAAGGCCCCCATGCGGGGGCCTTTCACTCGTTCCTCTCCAGAGGTTGGCGGTTAGCCCTTGACCTTCGAAAGGTCCTCGAGGCCCTTCGGCACCCGGGAAACCTGGACTTTCTGCGCCTCAGCGATGACGTGCTTCGCGCGTTCCCGCTGCTCCGGCGTCCCCGCCGGCAGCGCGAGGCCGATCCGCGTGGCGTACTCCCGCTTGTTCGCGATGAACTCGGGCAGCTTGTCGTAGGTCGAAGTCTGCGCGAACGTCCGCAAGACAGACTCGGGAATGACCTTCTGCATTTCCGCCCACTTCCCGGCGAGCGACATCTCGTGGAGCTGCATGCCCAGCGACTTGAGCTCGTGAACTTCGAACACTTCGTGGTAGCTGCGCGTCGAACCGTAGAACGAAATCGGCTGGCGCAGCCGCTCCAGGCCCTGCTCGATCTCCGACTCGGTCTCGCCGAAGACGGTGAAGCCGCCCCCGCTGATCTCTACGTCGGACCAGGACCGGCCGCCGCGCTTCAGGCCGATCGCCACGTTCGGAAGCACCACTTCGCGCATGTACTTGTCGGTCATGAAGCCGTGCGGCATGACGATGTCGGCAACCTCGCCGGCCACCCGCGCCATCGCGTCGCCGACCAGAGCGAGACCGATCTTCGGCCGGGGGAAGTCGATAGGCCCCGGGTTGAAGTTCGGCGTCATCAGCGTGAAGTGGAAGTACTTGCCGACGTAGTCCGGCTTCTCGCCGGTCTCGAAGGACTTCCAGACGGCCTTCATCATGCGGATGTATTCCTTCATCCGAGTGGCCGGCGCGCCCGGCCAGTCCACGGAGAAGCGGTTCTGGTTGTGGCCCTTCACCTGCGAGCCGAGGCCGATGTTGAAGCGTCCCTGGCTGAGGTGCTGGATGTCCCAGGCCTCCATGGCGAGCACCGTAGGGCTGCGCGGGAACGCGATAGTTACGCTGGTCTGGATCTCCAGCTTCGTCGTGTTTGCCGCCGCCAGCGTGGCGGCCAGCATCGAGTCATGTGACGTTTCCGGCGTCGAGGCGAAGTCGTAGCCGAGTTCCTCGGCGTGTTGCGCCTGCTGGGCGACGTTGGTCAGCCAACCGCCGCCGAATCCTGAACCGATTTTCAAAGGGTCCTCCTTGCCACGGGGCAATCGTGGCGAACTGTTATGCAGGCGGGAGTCTACGGGAATCTCCGTGAGCGAGCACAGGACGCGTTCCTGATCCGCAATCCAAAATCGCCAATCCAAATTCCCAGACCCTTCCCTTTACGTCAGGTTTGCCAGCCCGTACTCTTCCGTCATACATCGATGTACAAAACGGAGATTCGCCTTGGACTTTAAGGACACCCCGGAACAAGCCTCCTGGCGCAAGGAAGTCAGTACCTTCCTCGCCGCTGAAAAGCCGAAGTCAGACCCCGACGCCAGCCCGCAGGAAATGATGGAACGCATGCGGGCGATGGGCCGCGAATGGCGCGAGAAGCTGTCTGCCAAGGGTTGGGTCGCTCCGGCCTGGCCGAAAGAGTACGGCGGCGCCGGCCTCGGCGTGATGGAGCAGTTCATCATGAATGAGGAGTTCGCCGAAGCCCGCGCGATGAACGTCGGCGGCATGGGCACCTCCATGA
>CAZKZR010000532.1:0-2582 GCA_964557245.1 uncultured Anaerolineaceae bacterium
AATCCGCTCTTGTCCGCCTCTTTCGCCGGGCTTCACACCTATTGCCGTCGACAACCAGCCACCTTGTCGCGCACAATCGCCGCGTGCTCGCGAAGGTCCTTAGCTGTGCGGTGGTGGGCCTCGACGGCGAACTCGTCGATGTCGAAGTCGATATCACGCGCTCCGGGCTCCCCGGGACTACCGTTGTCGGCCTGCCGGATACCGCCGTCCAGGAATCCCGCGAACGCGTCCGCTCCGCCATCCGCAACAGCGGCCTGAGCTGGCCGCCCAACAGCAAGGTCACTATCTCCCTCGCCCCCGGCGACCTCCGCAAAGAGGGACCCGCCTACGACTTGCCGATCGCCACAGGCGTGCTCCTGGCCTCGGGCCAGGTGATCGCCGATGTCGCGGATGCGGTGTTCATCGGCGAACTCGGCCTGACGGGCGAAGTGCGTCCCGTGCGAGGCCTCCTCCCGATGGTGATGCTAGCCGCCGCGAGGGGAATCAAGCGAGCCTTCGTGCCGGTCGATAACGCCCCAGAAGCCGCCCTCGTCGCCGAGATGGCGATTTTCCCGGTTACGAGCCTTGCCTCGCTCGCCTCGCATCTGCTCGGACCAGTCCCCATCGATCGCTACCAACGGCCCGAGGACGCCGCCGAATCCGAAACGCCTCCGAACGTCACCAATTTCGCCGATATCGTGGGCCAGGAACACGTCAAACGCGCACTCGAAGTTGCCGCGGCGGGTGGGCACAACATCGTCATGAAAGGCCCTCCCGGCAGCGGCAAAACGCTCCTCGCCCGCGCCGTCCCGTCCATCCTCCCGCCGCTGACCACTCCCGAGGCCATGGAAGTGACCCGCATCTACAGCGTCGCCGGGCTCCTTCCCTCCAACACCGGACTTGTTTCGAACCGTCCGTTCCGCGCCCCCCACCACACCATCTCAAACGCTGGCCTGGTCGGCGGCGGCTCCATCCCACGCCCGGGCGAAATCACCCTCGCCCACCGGGGCGTCCTCTTCCTCGATGAACTGCTCGAATTCGACCCGCGCGTCCTCGAAATGCTGCGCCAGCCAATCGAAGACAAGACCGTCACGATCAGCCGCGCGAAGCAGGCGGTCACGTTCCCCGCGAGCTTCATCCTCTGCGGAAGTTACAACCCGTGTCCTTGCGGCTTCTTCGGCGACCCCGAGCGCGAGTGCGTTTGCTCTCCGCAGCTCATCTCCCGCTACCAGCGCCGGCTCTCTGGACCGCTCATGGACCGCATCGACCTCTTCGTCGACGTGCCGCGGGTGCCCTTCGAGAAGCTCTCCGGGCTAGGCGGCGGCGAAAAGTCCGAACTCGTCCGTGACCGCGTCGCAGCCGCCCGTGCCGTCCAGGGCGCCCGGTTCGAGGGAGCAACAGGCCACACCAACGCCGAAATGACGCCGCCTCAGGTCCGCGATTTTGCCCAGCGCCAGATGGCGGATGGCGCGGCGGACGTCCTCAAGATGGCCGTCGAACGGCTGAACCTCTCTGCCCGAGCCTTCCATCGCCTGCTCAAAGTCGCCCGCACCGTCGCGGACCTCGCCCACAGCGATACGATCGAAACGCCGCACATGGCAGAAGCCATCCAGTACCGGGCAAGGATCGAGTAACTACTCGGGCTTGGCTGGCGCCCCCGCCCCGCCCATCATCCGCCGCATCACATCCGGGTTCATCCAGTTCCACGGCGCGTTCGCCGTCGCATTGACCCACTGCTCCCACTCTTTCGCCGCGTCCTGCGCCATTTCGCCAAGCTTCACGTTGGCTCCCACGAGTTTGCTGCCCGCAACGAAGAACTCGCCCCAGAGCTCAAGAACCTCGGCGTACTGCTTGCCGAACTCCAGCGCGCGGTCCGATGGGCCGAAGAATCCGCGTGACCTTGCCATCTCTCTCCCCCTGGTCGCCGCACTATACCCGCCCAGCAAACTCGACAACTCCTGACGAGTTTAGAACATGTGTGTTGACATGCGAACGGGCGTTCGATAGGCTCCGATGACTTTCCGAACGGATGTGCGAACACCATGGTCCACCCGATCCTGACCGTCCTCTTCGACCTCTTCATCATCGGAGCGGCCGTGAGCATCTCCGCCGCAATGATCGGCGAATATCTCGCCTCCCGCGAGCCACAAATCGGCACCACCCGGAAGTACCAGCCTCGCCGGCAGCCGCAACTGCGGCGCCGCAGCTCAATGCATCGCTTCCCCGCCCAGCACCGCCGCGCGGCCTGAGTTAGTTCGCTCGCCGGATTGGAATCGGGTCTCCAGACTTGCCGCGCTTACGCTCCTGTGCCCGCTCGACGCTGCGAACGCCACGCAAGATCTCGATGCGCGATAGCAGCCGCGAGAGCTGCTCAATCCCGGTGGTTTCCAAGGTCGCCTGGATCGAGACCGAGCCGTCGCCATTTTCCACCGTCCGCACGCCAACCATGTTCACTTTGTCTTCGGTCACAACCGTGGTGATGTCGCGCAAGAGGCCCACGCGGTCCCACGCCTCGATGCGTACAGAGACGGGGTACAGTTTGCTCACCGTCCCCCACTCGACTTCTACGATTCGCTCGTGCTCTTCCTCGTTCAGCACGTTGT
>CAZKZR010000533.1:0-2572 GCA_964557245.1 uncultured Anaerolineaceae bacterium
GGTGGTGCCATGGTCTACGCATGTATTTATGAGTTTGTTGTTGTCCGTTCGTGCGGCGGGACTGAGGGGCAGGTCATGATCCGCTTACTTCGTGCGCGGTTCACGGGTGCGTGCGCAGTTCACGCCCCTCCCTTACGGCCATGCCCCGGGTGCTACCATCTCCCAACATGGAACCTGCCAAGATGGTGCACCTCGCGAACGAGATCGCCCGCTTCTGGGCGGCCTACCCGCATGACGAGGCGGTGACGGCCGTCGCCGGGCATATCCGCAGCTTCTGGGAACCACGCTTCCGCCGGCAGTTGGTAGAGTACGGCCAAACCGGCGGGGCAGGCCTGCACGACCTTGTGAAAGAGGCACTGCAGCAGCTCGCTCCTTCCACTTCAACCAGCTGACGTAAGGACCGTGCCCTGTGACTTCTGAATCTGCGACTGGCATCCGCCAGATCCTCGACGATGCGCGCGCCGCGGGGCGCACGCTGCTTTCCCCCACTGACGCACGCGCAATCTGCCAGGCGTACGGCATCCCGGTGCCGGGAGACGGCGTGGCGACTTCCGCCGACGAGGCAGCGAACCTTGCGAAGGGTTTCGGTTACCCGGTGGTGCTGAAGATCGCCTCGCAGGACATCGCGCACAAGACGGATGCGGGCGGCGTGCTGGTGGGGCTGGCGGATGAGGCGGCAGTGCGGGCCGGCTACGAGACCATCATCGCGAACGCGAAGAAGTACAGAGCGGACGCGCGCATCGACGGGGTGCAGGTGCAGCAGATGGCGCCGGCGGGCCTCGAGGTCATCGTTGGCGCGGTGACGGACGCGAGCTTCGGCAAGATCGTGATGTTCGGCGTTGGCGGCGTGCTTGTAGAAGTGCTGAGCGACGTGACCTTCCGGCTCGCGCCCGTGAGCGACGCGGAAGCACGGTCGATGCTCGGTTCGATCAAGGCGGCGAAACTGCTGGAAGGCGTACGCGGCGGCGACGCGGTGAACCAGGACGCGCTGGCGAACATCATCGAAGCGGTCGGCCGGATCGTGACGGACTTCCCGGAAATCAGCGAGATGGACCTGAACCCGGTGCTTGCAACGCCGGGTGGCGCGATGGCAGTGGATGCGCGCATCGCGCTCGACTTCGCGCCTCGGGCCGCCCATCGACGGCCTCCGCACGACGAAATCGTGCGGGCGATGAACCGGATCATGAAGCCGGATGCGGTCGCGGTAATCGGAGCGTCGGCCGAGGCCGGGAAGATCGGCAACTCGGTAATGAAGAACCTGATCAACGGCGGATACGCGGGGAAGATCTATCCGATCCACCCGAAGGCCGAGGAGATCGAGGGCATCAAGGCGTATGCGTCGGTGAAGGCGGTCGAGGGCGAGATCGACATGGCGGTGTTCGCGATCCCAGCGGCGCTCGTGCCCAACGCGCTGCGGGAGTGCGGCGAAAAGGGCATCCCGGGGGCGGTGCTCATCCCCTCTGGCTTCGCCGAAACGGGGAACGTGGAAGCGCAGGAGGAGATCAAGCGGATCGGCGAAGAGCTGAACATCCGCCTGATGGGCCCGAACATTTACGGGTTTTACTACACGCACAAGAACCTGTGCGCGACGTTCTGCACGGCCTACGACGTGCGGGGGCAGGTCGCGCTCTCGTCGCAGTCCGGGGGCATCGGCATGGCGATCGTCGGGTTCAGCCGGTCGGCCGGGATGGGCGTTTCCGCGATTGTGGGGCTGGGGAATAAGTCGGACATCGACGAAGACGACCTGCTCACGTTCTTCGAACAGGACGAGAACACCCAGGTCATCGCGCAGCACTTCGAAGATCTGAAGGACGGGCGGGCCTTCGCCGAGGTGGCGAAGCGGGTTTCGAAAACGAAGCCGATTATTGCGCTGAAGGCGGGCCGTACAAGCGCGGGCGCGAAGGCGGCGAGTTCGCACACCGGCGCGCTGGCGGGGAACGACCGGGTGTACGACGACATCCTGAAGAGCGCCGGCGTCATCCGCGCCTACGCGCTACGGGACATGCTGGAATATGCGCGGGCCATCCCGGCGCTGCCGACGCCGAAGGGCGAGAACGTGGTCATCATCACGGGGGCCGGCGGTTCGGGCGTGCTGCTCTCAGACGCGTGCGTGGACAACGGCCTGAGCCTGATGAAGATGCCGGACGACCTGGACGCCGCCTTCCGCGAATTCATCCCGCCGTTCGGGGCGGCCGGAAACCCGGTAGACATCACCGGCGGTGAGCCGCCCACGACCTACAAGAACACGATCAAGCTGGCGCTCGAAGACGACCGGATCCACTCGATCATCCTGGGGTACTGGCACACGATCATCACCCCGCCGATGGTGTTCGCGAACCTCGTGGTCGAGATCGTCGAAGAGATGAAGGCGAAGGGGATCCACAAGCCGGTGGTGGCTAGTCTCGCGGGGGACGTGGAGGTGGAGCAGGCAGCGGAGCACCTCTACCGGAACAACATCCCGGCCTACGCGTACACGACGGAGACGCCGGTGCAGGTGCTGGCGGCGAAGTACCGGTGGGCGAGGGGCGCGGGGCTGGTGCGTCGTGCGCCGTGCCCGGTGCAGGTGCGTTGT
>CAZKZR010000534.1:0-2571 GCA_964557245.1 uncultured Anaerolineaceae bacterium
CGGCTGCCAGCGAGGCCGCCTTCCAACGCATTCGAATCATCCATATCGTGATGATGGTCGCGGTTTTGGTATACGTTCAGATCGCCCTTCAACCTTCCGCAGCCCTGGATGATCTTGATCCGATACTCACCGGCAAGACGCTCTGGTTACTCCGCGGCGTTTTGGTGGCGTTGTCTGTATCCGCCCAGGTCCTCGTCGAGCTATTCGTCGTCCCCAACGTGCGCGCCCGAAGCGCTGCGGACAACGACCCATTTACGGTGTCAGCGACCACGAGCACCCTCGCCATCCTTCGCATGGCGTTCACCGAGGCGATCGCCATCTACGGGCTACTCCTTTTCCTCATTGGAGGCCATACGTTAGACGTCTTGCTTTTCGGTGCGGCGGCACTTTTGCTGTTCGGATGGCGGTTTCCAACTCGGGCGCGTTGGAGACGCTCCCTGGAGAGTCTTAGCCCGGCACACCCCCGCGCCTAATTCCAGCTTCTATTGCTCAGCGACCAGCGCCCGCACCCGCTCGACGGGCCAGGTGTGTCCTGGGTAGCCGTGGGTTTCGAGCCAGCGCAGAGACCCCGCCGCGCGAATCGCGCGGTAGAGCGGCAGGGTGCGGTCCAGGCGTTCGCGGAACTCTGTCGTCGCTGCATAGCCGTCGAGGGCGTGACGCCAGATCTCGCCGTCGAAGAGCGAGAGCACAGCGAAGTCCATCTCGGGCGCGCCCTGGTGCTCGTCCGCCCAGTCGATAACGGCCACGATGCGCGGCTCCGCGGGAGCGACGATGAAGTGGGCGGCCTGGCAATCGCCGTGGACCCAGGCGAGGGGCGTTTCATCGAGCACCGGCCTGAGCGCAGCCGCATGGCCGAAGGCAGAGTGGGCTTCGTCCTCTGAAATGAACCCGTGGTCGGCCATCCAGCTGAGTTCGGCGCGAAACATGCCCTCCATCGCTTCGCCCCACGGCACGGTGCGCTGTCGAAGCGGCGGTGCAGCGTGTATGCGGCGAAGAACGCGGCCGGCGTCGCGCCAGGCTTCGGGTTCGGGGGAGCCGAGGAGTTGCCGGCCTTCGACCCAGCGGAACGCGACGGCCGGCGCGGGGCGTTCGAGGAAGCCGGCGAAGGCGGGCACGGGGACCCCTGCCGTGGCCGCGTTACGGACGGCCATGACTTCGTTGGTGACGAGGTCCGGACGCGCATCGCTCTTGACGAGGAACGTCCCGCCGGCCGTGGTGACTTTCCAGGCAGCGCGGTAGGCGTAGTCAGCGAGTGGCGCGACAGCAGTGGGGGTGGAGCCGGTGAGGCGCTCGAAGAGGGGCGGAATCATGCTGTTGCCAAGCCTCAGGGAGCGGGCGCGAACTTCGGCTCTTCGTTCGGTGCGAGGCCCCAGTTTTCCCTGGGCCACCAGCTGGCCATGGCCTTGCCGATGATGTCGTCTTCTTCGACGAGGCCGATGCTGCGGCTGTCCAGGCTCTCGTTGCGGTTATCGCCCATGACGAAATACTGGTGCGCCGGGATGCTGATGGGCTGCATGTTCCCGCGCCAGGGGCCGTTGACGTACGGTTCGATAAGGGCGCGGCCATCGATGTAGACGGTGCCATCGCGGATTTCCATGACATCGCCGGGGATGCCGATGACGCGCTTCACGAGGTCACGCTGATCGCGCTGGCGGGGGTGGAGGATGATGATGTCGCCGCGTTCCGGGGCGTGGAAGACGTGGCGGACGTCAGGCTCATCCGTTTCCCAGAACGGTACCCATTTCGAGACCTTGCCGAGGTTGATCTCGGAGTAGACCAGCGAGTTCACGAGCAGGAATTCGCCGTCCGAAAGCGTGGGGTCCATGGAATGGCCCTCGACGCGGTAGTGCTGGACGCTCGCGCGGACGGCGAGGAAGACAAGGATGGCGAGCAGGCCGGTCTCGACGAGTTCGCGCACGAAGCTGTGGCGGCGGGATGTGGAATGTGCTTCGGCGGTGTCAGTCGTGGCCTCTTCCGGTGTTTCCGCGCGCGGAAGCTCGACTTCAGGGAAAAGGAACGCGCCGGGTAGGGCTGAATCGGAACGGCCGAAGGCCCCGTGCTGTGGCGCCCAGCGGGCTTCGTGGCGAAAGAGGATCGAATCGAAGGTCGCGGGATCGCCGGGTTGAGGCTGTTCCCCGGCATCGGGCAGCCAGTTACCGGCCGGATCGAGCACGTCCTCAGGCTCATCGCCGGGAGGCTGCGGCTGGTCTGGCCATTCGAGTCGCCGAGGGGGCTCCGGCGCATCGCCCATGCGCGAATTAGCGCACACCGCGTCCGAAGGTGGAAGAAACGGTGAAAAGGCCGGGTCTGCTTCAACCATCGCTGGAAGATTCGACCGTTTGTAGAAGCTTCGTTAGAGCGCGATGGACGAGTGGGGCGTTTGGAGGCTACGCGCCCGCGCCCGACTTCGCCGGACGCATTTTGTAGGAACCCGGGACCATGCGCGTGGTGATGGCGATCCGGTTCCAGACGTTAATCATCGCAATGCGCCAGATCAGTTCCCCCAGCTCGCGCGGTTCGAAGCACTCGGCAGCCTCGTTGTAGACATCGTCTGGAACTTGATCAACCGAA
>CAZKZR010000535.1:0-2542 GCA_964557245.1 uncultured Anaerolineaceae bacterium
GGGCGCAGAAGGCCGAATACTGGCCGGCTTCATCATGGATGGGGAACCGCAAGCGCCCGGCACGCGTATCACCGTCGAGGGCCTGGATGCGGGCGAAGTTCGCTCTTGCGTTCGCTCGCCGGGATTGAACGCGACGATTGGGCTTGGCATCATCAGTTCCCGCTTAGCGTTTCCTGGCACCCAGCTTCTCATCGGCGGCGCCCAGGGAAGCATCGTTGCCAAACCTTTCTACCGCCGGAGGACCTAACCCATGGTCGACATGTCCGCGATTCGCGCCTACGAACCGAAATGGCCCGGGGTCAAGGAGCTCAACCTCGCCGACCAGTGGCGCGCCCGCTGGGTAGACGAGCAGGAACTGCCGGACGGTGCGCCCATCAACTTTGCCTACGCGCTCGTATTGATGGGCGACAAGGGATATGCGACGCGCGAACGAGGCGCTTCCCGATGGGAGATGATCGAAGGCGAACTGGGAGACGTGCCGGTTGAGCAGTTTCTCAAGCAGGCGTTGAAGGAACGCATGGGTGCGCAGGCCGCTCGGACCGAACTCGTCGGCTTCTTCGAGTGCAAGCCGACGCGGCACAACACCGCGTTCAAACCCGACGACACGACCGTGCGACCGCTGTACCTCGTCGTGGCAAAGAAGATTGATGATTTGCCGGACGATTCGAAGTACGAGCGCCGGCGATTCCCGCTGAACGAATACATGGTCGCGCTCCGAGCGGGTTACCCGGAGATTGCCGAATACGTAGGCCTCGGGGTGAACCGTTACGGTGTGCTGCGGGCCAAGGGCGAGGCCTGAGGCTCAGTCGCCGTAGAGCCGGGCAACCAGTTCGAATATCTGCGGGTCATAGCTCTTGAGCCATTCGCGGTCACGGCGTCCCTCGATATCGGCCGAGAGAAAGTAGGCCTGCGTCGCTTCCGCGAAGTACTCGTTTGAGTTCGTGTTGGCGTAGTCGCGGCGATACTTTCCAGCGCTGAGCGCGTCCTGGTAGAAGAGTCGGACGTCAATGTAGTCCGCCGGGCCGAGTGTCCAGCCTTGAACGAGGTGGCCGATCTCGTGGTAGAGGATGTTGAGGCCGGCGCAGGGGCCACTGCGCTTCCCGAGCAGGTCAAGTTCGTTGACGGTGACCACCGGGTAATCGGCACGGTCGGCCACGCCGCAGACATGGCTAAAGAACTCCGCGTTGGCAGTCGTATCCATGCACTTGAATTCGGGCAGATCGAGCACGCCCTGGTCAGCATCGGCAACGATGACATAGGCGCCCTCATCGGCGAGAGGCTCTTCAAGGTCGTTATTGCGGAAGAAGCGCTCGACGGTCACGGCGGCTTCGTCCATCGCGGCCGCGCTCACTGAGGCGTTGCCGACGATCACGATGCCGTTCGCTTCCCGCTTCTGGGTGTATTCAGACGCGAAAATCCGCGCCGCGCCGGGATCCGGGCGGTGCAAAATGCCCTGGCAGACGTTGCTTTCAGGGGCGAGGCGAGGGGCGCCGGCAGCGGCGCTTTCGCCTCCTCCGGAGCTCTCCGCGGGAGTCGACCGGTCCGAACCGCTCCCGCCCCCACGCAAAATGACGATGGCGGCGACCACAGCCACTGCGAGGAGCGCGGTGAATGGCAGCAGAGCAGCGAGCAACAGCCGTTTCACGAGAGACCAAGCTTCAAGGTTGCCGAGCAGCGACGCAAAGCGCGAGCTTAACCGCGCTTTTTCCGGCGTGCCCCTGCGATTGAAAACTGGACGACGAGCGAAACCGTGAGCGTGGATTCGCCCGGCTCGATGGGAGTGGCTGAAGCCCGCTCAGCCATGAGCCGCTTGGGCGAGGGAGCGTTCGCGCCGGAGAGTTCGACAATCGAGACGACGGGTCCAAGCCTCTGGCCCGCTGCTTCGGCCAGCGTGCCAGCGCGTTCGAACGCATCGTGGACGGCGGCGCGCCGGGCTTCGGCGTAAGCCGCTGCCGGGTTCGAGAACCCGAAGCGGAGGTTATTCAGACGCCCGGCATCGCCAGCGGCATCCAGGGCGGAATCAATGATGGCACCCGAAGCTGAAATGTCGCGGAGGGTCAGTGAGAGAGTGCTTGCGGCGGTGTATCCGCGAAGCGTTTGGGTGCCGTTTCCGTAGTCGTACTGCGCCTGGAGGCTGATGTGAGCCGTCTGAATGTCGCGATCCGCGACCCCCGCAGCGCGGAGGGAGTCAGTCAGCCGGCGGGCGGCATCCGCCGCGGACAGGCGGGCATCCGCGGCTCGCGGAGCGGTGAACTCAATACCCAGGTTCACGAAGACCGTGTCTGGCACGACTCGCGTTTCGCCGGTCCCTCCGACGGTGATGCCGTTTGCCAGCGAGAGATCTTCGGGCACGGCCCTACCGTAGCCGCCGGCGGCGCGTTTCGGCTACTGCCAGGACGCCGACAGCTGCCCCCGCGAGACACCCGAATAGGAAGACCCAGGGGAAGGAGTGGTCTTCGCCGGAACGGGCGGCGCGTGCCGTTTCGAGAGTGGCTGCGTCTCCAATCGCCTGGTCCGCGGCGTCATTCGTCGACTTCGTGAC
>CAZKZR010000536.1:0-2534 GCA_964557245.1 uncultured Anaerolineaceae bacterium
CGGCTCAGGCGTCCTTCCAAAGACCGGATTGACGGTCAGCATGCGACGCAGCCGGGTGTATTCGTGTGCGCTGGTCGCGAAGAGCGTCTGCAACATCTCGAGCGGCGCATCGGCTTGGACGAGCTCCTTCTGCGCTTCATCCGCTTCGCGCTCCCGGCGCAGGTGATCCAGCATCGGCCAGTAGATCTCGCGATTGAGGCGCACCTGCAGACAGTGTGCGGTCAGCGCGCGGGCCCGGAAGAGATCCCCCATGCTGATTTCGCGGAGCGCCCCAAGTTCCTTGGGTCCGAAGTTCATCTCTTTCAGGGCCGCGAGATCGCCCTCCGCAAAACACCGCACGGCGTACAGCATCACCGCGGTGACGAGTTCAGCTTCCTTGCTGGCGCTCATCGGGTCACCTTCCAAAGTGAAACGCCTGCGCGAACTGCGGCCTGGTGCAGCTGCCGGTAATGCGAAGCCAGGGCCCGCAGATCAGTCCAGTCGTCATCGCCGACCGTCCGCCACAGCCGGAATCCGACCTGCCCTGGATCGAGGGTCCAGACCGCATTGAAGAGCAATCCGGCGTCCTGGTCCCGGATTGCCCGGTAGAGCACGTTGTCAGGAGACAAACGGGGCAGTAGCGCGTTGATCGGGGCGACCGTCATCTCGGCGAAGGCCATCAGCTGCCACCAGATCATCGAGACCTGCGCGAGACCGTCCTCGTCGAACTGGGCCAGTAGTGTCGGGTCGGGCACCTCGGTGACGAGATAGCCAGTTCCCGCTTCCGGGGTCGCTGTGATCAGGGATTCCATCCCGTGACGCGCGGCGATCGCGCGTGCAAGTGCCGCGATGGCTGAACGCATCGCCGGCACGTCGTCGAGTGGCGCCATCGGCTGGAGCGTACTTGAACTCTGGACGGCATCGCTCTGCTCGGTCGTCGCGTCGGTGCCAACGGAAAGCGCCGAATCGTCAGTGAGGTCCTGGTCTTCTTCGTCGAGGGGCGCCGATTCCGGCACTGCATGCGTCTCGTCGATGGCTTGCAGTCGCGCCTTTGGGGGTGTCGGCACCGGCGGCTCCGGCCACCATTCATCCTCTTCGTCCCGCTTCGGTAGCTCGACTTCGGCGACGCCGTTCAGCCGCGCCTCGAGCGCGAGGCGGACCGCATGCACGGTCTGATTGAGGCGATCGGCGACTTCGGCCTCGAACGCCTGCTGGAGGCTGAGCAGATCCCAGTCGGGCCCGTCGTATCGTCGGCACAAAGCGAGAAAGACGTCGTCGAAGCGCTCGGTCGTTTCCTCCGGCACCCGCTCGGTCCAGAGTGCGCGCGCCGCGTTCTCGAAGGTTCGAAACCGAACGACTTCCCGGTGCGGGAGGCCGGCCTGTAGCGCCGTCGGGATCCGTATTGCCAGAACTTCAACCGCATACGCCATATTGGAAACGGTCGCCTGGCTAAGCGCGTATCCTCGGGTTCTCAACCGCTCCGTCAGCTCCGCCTGCGTCAAGGGCATTTGCGCTTGCTCGTCTTCGAGCATCCGCCGAGCGGTGCAGATCCCTCTCGCCTTGTCGATGAAGGAGAGGTCGCCCCGCAGATCGTTCTCGCGAAGGTGAGCCAACATGACCTCGGACTCCCCCCGCCAGGGCTTGATAACACAGGTCACCTGTGCGAACTGGGACTCGCCTGTTTCCTGAAGCAGTTCCCGCAAGATCTTGAGCCGGGTATTGCCGCCTGCGGCGATCACGTAGTGATCTGCCCCCGGCCGACGGGTCACGACCAGCGGTTGATCGAGTCCCTGCGCCCGGATCGAGGCTTTGATGCGGGCATACTCGGAATTGGGGCTCTGGCGCGGATCGTTCTCGAACAAGACGAGTTTATCGATCGGGATGGTGCAACCGATTGCTTCATCCTCGACGGGCGACGCCGCCATCATCGCCGTCGCCATCACCGCGTCGCCTTCGCGGAGTTACGGCGACATGCCCCCGAACTTACAGGCGGGCAACTGAACGTACGTCGGCTCAGTCGGCGCTTCCGTTTGGTAGCGGCCTCACTTCCCGACGGCGCCTTCTGTGGACGAAACGTCTCCGCGGACCGCGCGGCGGCACTGATGAAATCCATTTCGAACTTCCCTATTTTCCCTGTTGCCCATTCCTTAGCAAACGATGCGCGTATCGAATTTTCCGTTTCGACACTTGGCGCCCGAGACGTAGCCGCGAACGAGACTATCTCGCCACCGACATTTGAGGCTCGTCGCCCGAGTCGTCGGTCGCGCCATGTGCGCACGTCAACGTTGTCGGCTTCGCATTCGACCGGATCTTGACGGCGTCCATTGGAGCGCGACAATCCGGAACGAGTGCGGTCGTCATCACCGCGGGAAGTTTTCATGGTCGGGACCAGGGGTTTGAACGGGAGCGTCCGACCGACTGACGTAGGTCCTTCTCGCCGTTGAGCCGGGAACATCCTTGACCGCGAATCGTATAGCGCGTCAACCACTCGTTAACCTGGTCGCGGTTCCTCAGTCGCTTCCGACAGCCAGGCGGCTGAATGTATGGCGGCAACG
>CAZKZR010000537.1:0-2522 GCA_964557245.1 uncultured Anaerolineaceae bacterium
GACCGTCTGCATGCCAAACGGCGTCTTGATTTCCGCCATCACATTGGTCAACAGGTTCACCGCGATGCCCTGAAGCGTTCGCGAGGGGTCCGGCCTCATGGCAGCCTCCCAATCGTCCGCAGCAGGAACTGGTCCTGCGAGTTCACCAGGCTGTACGAGATGATCGCCAGCATAAGTTCGTTCGACCGGCCCTCCTGGAACGAACGCGCCCCGGTGATCCAGATGCCCTGGCACTTCACATGGCAGAACACTTCCCACCAGGCGACGGCCGCCGGGTCCGCTTTGAGCCCGCTCGCCTTCTCCCAGGTTGCGATCGCCGTCGCCTTGTCCACGATGCCGCCGGGCCGCCCGTCCCGGGCCCATTGCCATGACTCGTTGAACGACCAGGCGAGGTCTTCGATCGGGTCCCCGAGGTGCGCCATCTCCCAGTCCACGATCCCGTGGATCGAACCATCTTCCCGGTACAGGAAGTTGCCGACCCGGTAGTCGCCATGCACCACGCTGATTCGCTGCGCCGGCGGGGGAGGGTTCGCCCGCAGCCATCGGATAGCGGCTCGCATGATCGGCTGTGGGCTCAGCTCTTCGGCGTTGATGATCCCTTCCCAGTGCGCCAGCTCTTTCTGCCACGCCGTCTCAACGGTCGGCGCCTCAGCAACTTTCGCCGCCGGAGACGATTCCCACTCGAACGTCGCTATCGCCCCGAGGATCTCGTACATGTTCCGCGCCACTTCGGACTGGACGGCGAGATATGGCGGCGCCTGCAGCGGCCGGGTGTTCCCTTCGCACCCCAGGATCCGGTCCATGATGAAGAACGGCCCACCCAGGATGCTCGCGTCGCTCTCCAGCCAGCGCATCCGCGGTACTGGCACGCGCGTCCCCCAGAACGACGAATAGAACGCGTACTCCGCCTCGCGGTCGGTATCCAGCAGGCTGGCCGGCGGGTCCTTGCGCACCACGAACGCCTGGCTCTGTTCTCCACCCTCTGCGTCCCACGCGGCGTCGAACATCCACGTCTCGCGGGATGCGCCTCCGGGGATGCGGGAGAGGTTCGTGACCCGCACGTTGCTCGCGGTCAGTTTCGCTTCCAGGTACTTCGCCAGCCGGTCTTCCATCGAGGCGGAATCGTGTCGCGCTGTTAACGTGCCGTCAATCGCCGCCGCGCCTCCGTTGAGCGAACCTCCCGCCCCATGGCACGATCGAATGGTGACCACCCCAGCCGCCGAAGCTCAGCGCCTGCGCGACCTCTCGCTCCTCCGCCGCGTGCGTGACCGCATGGACCGCGAATTCGCCCAGCCGCTCGATGTCGAAGCCCTCGCTCGCGGCGTCAACATGTCCGCCGGACACCTCAGCCGCCAGTTCCGCCTCGCTTACGGCGAATCCCCGTACTCATACCTGATGACTCGCCGCATCGAACGCGCCATGGCGCTCCTCCACCGCGGCGACCTCACCGTCACCCAGGTCTGCTTCGAAGTCGGCTGCTCGTCCCTCGGCACCTTCAGCACGCGCTTCACCGAACTCGTCGGCATCTCGCCGAGCGCTTACCGCGCAGACGCCGCTCGGGGCACGCCCGGACTCCCGTCCTGTGTCGTCAAACAATTTTCCAGACCGGTCAGGAATCGAGAAGCGCGCCCCGCAACCCCGTCCGTAAGCTGACCGGCATGGACATTTCAATTCAATCCACCTTCCTTCCGCACACCGATCCCGAGGCATCCCTCGCGTTCTACCGCGACATTCTCGGCTTCGAAGTCCGCAACGATGTTGGCCGCGGCGCCATGCGCTGGATCACCGTCGGCCCTGCCGGGGGCGCAGGCACCTCCATCGTCCTCCACCCGCCGGCCGTTGACCCGGGCATCACCGATGACGAACGCCGCACCATCTCGGAGATGATGGCCAAAGGCACCTACGGGATCATTGTCCTCACCACCAACGACCTCGATGGCGCATTCGCCCGCATCCAGTCGCTCAACGCGGAAGTCGTCCAGGAGCCTACGGACCAGCCCTACGGCATCCGCGACTGCGCCTTCCGTGACCCGGCCGGCAACCTCGTCCGCATCAACCAGGCCTGACCAGGGACCCCTGCGTCCCCGTACCATGGAGCGCCCATGACTACCACTGAGACATCACCCGCGCCGGGAACCCTCCCTCGCGCCGATAGCCACGACCGTATTCGCGTCATCGGCGCGCGAGTCAACAACCTGAAAGACGTCAGCGTCGAAATCCCCAAGCGCCGCCTGACGGTCGTCACCGGCGTCTCCGGTTCCGGGAAGAGCTCCCTCGTCTTCGGCACCATCGCCGCCGAATCCCAGCGCCTTATCAACGAGACCTACAGCGCGTTCGTCCAGGGCTTCATGCCCACCCTCGCCCGCCCCGAGGTCGACCTCCTGGACGGCCTGACTACCGCGATCATCGTTGACCAGGAGCGCATGGGCGCGAACCCGCGTTCCACGGTCGGCACCGCTACGGACGCCAACGCGATGCTGCGCATCCTCTTCAGCCGCCTGGGCCAGCCCCACATCGGCTCT
>CAZKZR010000538.1:0-2521 GCA_964557245.1 uncultured Anaerolineaceae bacterium
AGGTCTCCGTGACCTCTCGAAAAACTCCGTGTCCTCCGTGCCTCCGTGGTCCAATCGTTCCCCTACAGCCCCCAGACCTCGCAGGCGTTGCCACCCACCACTTTCTTGCCGTCTTCGTCGCCGAGCGTGCCGATGATGTCGCGCACGGCCTGGGCGGAGTAGCCGAGGGTGCTCTCCGGGTGCGGGTAATCCGACGCCCAGAGCACCTTGTGCGCGCCGATGTGCGGCATCAGTTCCATCCCGATCGGGTCTTCCTGGAACGTCACGTAGCAGTTCTGCCACCAGTAGTAGCTCGGCATATTCGCCAGCTTCGGGTTCATCTCGGTTTCGAAGTCGCGGTAGATGCGGTCCGCGTCGAACAGCGCGGCCGGCACCCAGTGCGCGCCACCCTCGGTGAAGATGACCTTCATGTTCGGGTGCCGCTCCAGGATTCCCGAGAACACCATGATCCCGAACAGCCGCCGGAACGGGCTAAAGCTCTGCATCTGGAACGTCCCGAGGGCGCCGAGGCCCTTCGTCTGAATGTTCTCACCGATGTGGAATGAAATGGGGTAGCCGCTCTCTTCGATCGCGTCCCAGAGCGGCTCCATGGTTCGGGCGTTGTAAAACACCCCGGGAGGCGACGACGGGATCTCCATCGCCTTGAAGCCCTGCGCCTTCAGCTCCTGCAGGTTGTCCTTGGCCGCGTCCGGGTCCCACCAGTTCAGAATGCCCACGCCATAGAGCCGGTCCGGATACGCCCTGCAGTAATCCGAGAGCCACTGGTTGTACGTCTTCATGCAGGCGTCGCGTAGCTCAAGGTCCTGTAGGCCGACGAGCGAGAGCGTCCGCTGAGGGAATATGACGTCCTTGTCCACGCCTTCGGCGTTGAGGTCCTTAATCCGCTCTTCGACATCCGCCATGCCGGGCCGGCCCTCGACGAGCATGGTATTGAGACCCGGGACATCGAGCAGACGACCCTCGGCTTCCAGGTGCGAGAACCCGTTCTCGTCGTAGTACAGCTTCGGCGCGCGGTCCTTGAACTTCGCCGGCAGCCGGTCCTTCCAGAGGTCGCAGGTCTCCATGATGTGGCTGTCGGCTGAGACCACAACGGTGCCCTTCGGCAGCGGCGCGCCCTGCGGCGGGATCTCGCGCTCGCGCGGCCAGGCGATGGTAGTACCGGCAGCGGACGGGACTGACGTAGGCATGGTGATGGACATAGTGGACCTCCGAGTAGCCCGATTATGCGCCGAATCACCACCGAACTGAACCACCCGGCCGCGGCGAGAACGCGTACCGTTGGCACATGTCCGAAGAAGCGGCGCCGGCGAGGTCGCGGCAACGGAGCTGGTTCTGGTTGATTTACCTGGGGAGCCAGGCGGTCGTTTGGACCGTCGGCGACGCGCTGGGTATCGGCCTGATGTCGTGGATCGTGGGAATCGGCGTCCGCGGGGGAATCGTCTTCTTGATGATTTACGGCGTCACACGCGCGCTCCGCGGCGGCGACCTCTAACGCCATCTTTCCTTCTCGCGTCTCACCATCTTTCATCTCTCGTATAGTTCCCCACACCACCTCGGGAGACCGTACCCATGACCACGACCGAAACCGCGCTCGGCGCGAAAGTCCACGACCTGCTGCTCGACCAGATCGCGCGCGGCACACAAATCGGTACGCAGGTTGCCGCCTACCGCAACGGCGAACTCATCGTAGATACGTGGGCCGGCGAGATGGGCCCGCACGATTCCCGGCCCGTCCAGGGCGACACGCTCTTCAGCAGCTTTTCGACGACGAAAGGCCCGGCGGCGCTGGCGCTTCACATCCTCGCCGACCGCGGGCTGATCGACTACGACGCGCCCGTCGCGACGTATTGGCCCGAGTTCGCTGCGAACGGCAAGGACAAGGTCACCGTCGCGCAGGCGATGAGCCACCAGGCAGGCCTGCACGCCGCGCCCCCGGCCGATGTCATCCTGAACTGGGACCGCGCCATCGATTACATCGCCAACGGAGTGCCCGCATGGGAACCGGGCACGGCCACCGGCTACCATGCCGTGACCTACGCATGGGTGGTCGGCGGCATCGTCCAGGGAGCAACCGGCCGCCACATCAAGGACGTCCTGCGGGAGGAGATCGCCGAACCGCTGGGAATCGCCGACGAGTTCTACGTGGGCATCCCCGACGGCGTCGAGGACCGCCTCGCCTCGCTCCAGACCGCGGCTCCGCCAACCGCCGAAGAAGCCGCCAAGAGTCCGCTCGCCGCGCTTCCCCGCGACCACGATTTCTTCAAGGCGATGCCGCCGGACATGGGCATCAACTTCAACGACATGGAAGTCCGCAAGGCCTGCATCCCCTCTGCGAACGGCCACTTCAGCGCCCGCGCGCTGGCCCGCATGTATGGGGCGCTTGCGAACGGCGGTCAAATCGACGGTGTGCGCATCGTTTCCCCCGAACGCATCGGCTTGATGAGCACTATCCAGACCTCGGATGTGGACCGCGTGCTGTTCATGCCGATGCGCAAGAGCATCGGCTTCTTCAACGGCGGCA
>CAZKZR010000539.1:0-2512 GCA_964557245.1 uncultured Anaerolineaceae bacterium
GACGCCGAACCCGGCAAGATCCCCCACGAACTCCGCGTCGGTGAACTCGCCAACCTGGGGGAGGTGCCGTTTGGCCGGTACTACGGCAGCGTCGATGCAACGCCGCTCTTTATCTGGGCAGCGCAGGAGTACCTCCGTTGGACGGGAGACCAGGAAACGCTCAGTTCCCTCGGCCCGGCGCTCGAGCGAGCCCTCAATTGGTGCGAAACGCGCCGCCGTTCCTCCCCGATCGGCGCCCTCACTTACGAGCGCGAATCCCCCAATGGGCTGGAGCACCAGGGTTGGAAGGACTCTGAAGACGCCGTACCCACCCCCGACGGAGCGCCGCTCCGCGGGCCGCTCGCCCTGATCGAAGTTCAGGGGTACCTCGCCGCTGCGCTTGCAGCCGCCGCTGCCCTCCCGGCTAACGCGGACCCGGTTGTCGGCGACGAAGAAGTCCACGCCCTCCTCGGCACGATCGCACGCAACTTCTTCGTCGATGGGGAGCCTGTCCTCGCGATCGACGGCTCCGGAGAGGCGATCCGCGCCCAGGGTTCGAATCCGGGACATCTTCTCTGGGCTGGCGCCTGTTCGGCCGCTCATGCCCGCAAAATCTCCGACTTGCTGAGTCGAACTGACCTGTTCTCCGGATGGGGCGTCCGCACACTCTCCTCCGCTGACGCGGCGTTTAACCCACTTGGCTACCACACCGGCAGCGTTTGGCCGCACGACAACGCGATCATTCTCGCTGGCCTTCGCCGGTACGGTTTCGTCGAACGCGTCCGAAGCCTCGGGTCCGCACTACTGGAGGCCATGCTCGGCTTCGCCGATCAGCGCATTCCCGAACTGTTTTCCGGCGACGCTCGCGGCGACCGTGTCTACCCGACACCCTATCCCGTTGCGTCTCGCCCCCAGGCCTGGTCGGCCGCTAGTTTGCCATGGGTGCTGCAGACGCTGGCGGGCGTCATCGCTGAAAACGAGCACACCCTCCACGTCGTCCGGCCGGTGCTTCCCGATTGGCTCGATTGGCTGCGCCTCAAGAATGTCCGGTTCGGCCAATCGACGCTGAACCTGATGTTCCGGCGCGTGAACGACCACGTCGGGGTAGAAGTCGAGCGCCAGCGAGGCCCCGGGTCGGTTGTCCTCTCGCCTCGTTGGCCCGTGCCTCCGCTGCGCTGAATCAGTACCGCCCTTCGCGCAGGTAGATGGGGCCGGGATCGAGACGGCGCACAAGCGCCACCTCCTCCGCGCTCGGCGGCTGGCACTCCTCGCACCGGTCGCTCACACGAAGCTCCCACGGCACCAACGCCTGGATCACTTCCGGCGAGAACCCCGGAAAGTGCTTCAACAGCACCAGCTCGCAAGACCCGGTCTCTCCCCCATCCACCGTGTCGTATCCGAACACCCCCATGGTGCTCACCACCAGGTTCGGCCCCTGCGCCTCCAGCCCGGCCGCGCGCCGTGCGCCAGGACCGTCGATGTATCCCGGACTCGTGATAAAGGAAACGCGCTCGACAAAGCGGCGCGGTTCCTGGGACATCAGGACGACCACCCGAGGCGCGAGGCACGCCGCGTCCGTGTTCCCGCCCGTCCCCGGCAGTCGCGTCGATGGGTTCGCCGGATCACCGATCAGCAGCGTGTTGAGGTTGCCGAAACGGTCGATCTCCGCGCCGGTGAGGATCGCCACATCCAGCTTCCCGCCCATCAGCCACCCTCCTAACGCATCAACCATGTCGCCAACAAAGCCCGCGCCCCGGTCCAGTATCGGATCGGCCACCCCGGACGGTGCGCGGTCTACCTCGTCCATGGGCGGATCCCAATCCGCCACTCCAACTTCGGTGTTGTAGTAGAGGTCGGGATCGTGATGGAGCTTGGTGAGTGCGGTCGCCAGCATCGGCAAACCCATCCCGACGAACGCCTTGCCCGCACCGGCAATCTCGCGCGCCGCCTGGATCACCATCATCTCGGGAAGCGAGTAATCCAGCTCGGTCATAGCGTCGTCTTCCATCCATAGCGTATGGCGCGCTCCGGTTCCCACGTGCGGTTCACCCGCAGAGCATCCAGCGAACCTTCGCCAAAGCGCGCCCTGTAGAGCGACAGGAAGGCCGCGTGGTCGGCGCAGCCATCCACCCAGCGCGCCACCTGCTCTTCGAACCCCGCCTTGGTTCGCATTCCAACCAGGTACTCTCCCATGAGTTGCCCGCTGCCTCCGTAGTAGCCCGGCAGCCCCCACGGCAACGCTCCGAACGGCGCGTGGACCACCGCATCGACGTTCATCCCCGGGATCGTCACCCGCTCCGGGTCCGAACGCAGCACACTCGTGGGCACGATCTCCTCCGCGGAGATGATGACCCGCTTCGATGCCCACAATCCCCAGCGAACCTCGCCGTCTCCACCCCAGAACGCAGCATTGCCCTCTTCGTCGGCCCACTGCACATGGACGCAGCTCACATCCGGCTTCAGCGCGGGAAGCGCCACATACTTCTCCCCGCCGAACGGGGACTCCATGACTCGCAGCTTATTCTCCCCCAGG
>CAZKZR010000540.1:0-2507 GCA_964557245.1 uncultured Anaerolineaceae bacterium
TCCGTCGCGCGCGAAGATGGCGGCGATGCGGGTTTCGCGCTTGAATTCGTCGACGTTCACTGTGACCTTGGTGTTGAAGTCGGCGGGGATGAGCTGGTTGTAGTTGGGGAAGGTGCCCTGGATGAGCTGGGCGACCATCTCGACGTCAGTCATGGCGAAGAGGACCTGGGTGCGTTGCGGGTTGATGCGCATCTCGACCTGTTCGTTCGATTCGCCGACGAGGCGGGAGAGTTCGCGAAGAGCGCGCGAGGGGATGATGACTTCGACCGATTCGCCGGGGGCTTCGGGGAGCGTGACATCGGCGACGGCGAGGCGGAAACCGTCGGCGGCGGCGAGGGTGAGGCGGACGCCATCGGTCTTCATGTGGACGCCAGTGAGCACGGGGCGCGAATCATCGGTGGCGGCGGCGAATTCGACGCGTTCGATGGCGCGGCGGAGGGCCTTGGGGTCGAACTGGAGGGTGACGCCGTCGCGCAGTTCGGGGATGCGCGGGAAGTCTTCGGAATCCATGGCGTTGATGGTGGAGTCGTTGCGGGCGCATTCGAGGCGGAGCTGGCGTCCGTTGCCGGGGACTTCGAGCGAGACGGTGGCGGGCGGCAGCTGGGAGACGAAGTCGCCGATGAGGCGGGAGGGGACGGTTGTGGCGCCTTCCTCATCGATCTTCGCGCCGATCCAGGCACAGATGGAGATGTCCAGGTCAGTGGCGGCGAGCTTGAGCCGGCCGCGGTCTGTCTGAAGCAGCACGTTGGCCGTGATGGGCAGCGTGGAGCGTGTGGCAACGGCGCGGCCGACGATGGAGAGGCCGCGCTGGAGGTTTTCCTGGAGGACCTGGACTTTCATGTGTTCACCCGCCTGATCCAATTTGGATCGGTTTGGCAAGTATAGGAATTCGGCACCCCCCGGAAAAGGTGAGTGCTTATTCGCATAAGCAATTGCGGTGAGATTGGGGAGGAACATAATCCGCGTCCGAAACAGAAAACACACGTGGGCTGAGGTTTGAGGTGTGAGGTTTGACGCGTGCGCGATGGGGCGGGTGTTCACTGATCGGCCACTGGCCGTACTCCGTTTCGATCGCGTTGTTCACCGGCCGAGGGTTCGATACCTCCAAGGACACCAGGGAGGGCGGCCCGGGTGACAAAATGCGTTGGGGGGTTGGCGCATGTCTTCGATCATGACGAACGTTGCCGCGCTCAACGGCCAGCGCAACCTTGGTCTGACCAACTCGCGGATGTCGCGGGTGTTGGAGCAGCTTTCGAGCGGGTACCGCATCAACCGTGCGGCGGATGATGCAGCGGGGCTCGGCATTTCGGAGAAGATGCGTGCCCAGGTGCGGGGGAACTCGCAGGCGATTCGGAACGCCCAGGACGGCGTTTCGATGATCCAGACCGCGGAAGGCGCGATGGACGAGGTCCACGGGATCCTCCAGCGCATGCGCGAACTGGGCGTGCAGGCCGCGAACGACACGTACGATTCGGCCGCGCGGACGAGCATCGGCACCGAACTCGTGCAGCTTCGCTCCGAAATCGACCGCATCGCGAATGCGACGCAGTTCAACGGCAAGAGCCTGCTGACCGGGTCACTGAGCGGGACCATTGGCGGCGTGTGGAACAACGACCTGTTCGTGAACGACAACGTGGGCGGGGCGCTGGCGAGCGCGATCGATGTTTCGCGGGCGAAGGCGGGCACCTACACGTTCACTTACGCAGCCGCCAGCGACCAGCTGACGCTGACGGCGCCGACCGGCCAGGCGCAGCAGATCACGCTTTCGGCGATGGCGGCAAATTCGAACCAGGTGCTGGATTTCAACCAGCTCGGGATCAAGATCACGCTGAGCGCTTCGTCCGCGATCGCGGACCCGGACACGATGGGCTCGGTGTTCATCACGAGCGGGTACGACACGCTGGTGGTCACCGGTTCGGGTGGGGCGGCGCTGCAAGTGGGGGCGAACACCACCGCCTACGACACGATGAACGTGGCGTTCAATGACGTGCGGGCGACCCAGGCGACGGGCCTGAACCTGCTGAGCGCCGGCGCGGTGGACTGGACATCTTCGGCGACGATTGTTGCTTCGAACACGGCCGCGCAGGCGTTCCTGAACCAGATCGATGCCGCCATCACGACGCTGAACACGCGGCGTTCCGACCTGGGCGCGGCGCAGAACCGGCTCGAGCACACGGTGAACAGCCTCGGCGTTTCGGTGGAGAACCTGACGGCTTCGGAGAGCCGCATCCGCGATGCGGATGTCGCGGCGCTCTCCACGCGGATGGTGAGCAACCAGATCCTGCAGCAGGCGGGCACGGCGGTGCTTTCGCAATCGAACCAGAGCAGCCAGGCGGTGTTGAGCCTGCTGCGGTAGGCGGCTGGTAGTGGCGGGCCTCCCTCACGGTCGGGTCTCGGGTATCTGGGATGGTTGCTAAAACGGCGCCGATTCTTTCTCCCAATCGTCGTCCAGCCAGTCGATGCCGACTTCTGCGAGTTGGGTGGCTTCCGCGCAGCGTTCGCGCCAG
>CAZKZR010000541.1:0-2507 GCA_964557245.1 uncultured Anaerolineaceae bacterium
AATCGATGAACACGCCGTTGCGTTCTTCTTTCCACCAGGCGGTGGTTGCCAGCTCCGGCACGCGCCGTTCCACTTCGCGGCCAAAGGCGAGCGCGCAGCGGCGGACTTCGGTAAACGTCCAGTTGGGTTCGATGCGAACGTTGATGTGGATTCCACGGCTGCCCGACGTCTTCGGATAACCGGTGTAGCCCAGCTCCTCGAGCACCTCTTTGCAGTGCATCGCAAGCGTGCGGACGTCGTGGAAGGTCGCCTCAGGGGTGGGATCGAGGTCGATTCGCCACTCGTCCGGGTGGTCCACGTCATTGGCGCGGACATGCCAGGGATTGAGGTCCAGGCAGCCCAGGTTGATGACCCAGAGGAGGTCCGCAGCGTCATCCACGACGCAGAGGTCCGCGGAGCGACCGCTTGGGAACTTCACGTGAGCGGTCTCGATGCCGGGCGGAAGGTTTGCCGGAGCGCGCTTCTGAAAAAACGGTTCTTCCGCGGCGCCGTTCACGAAGCGCTTGAGGACCATCGGCCGGTTGCGTACGCCTACCAGGGCGCCTTCGGCTACGGCGACGAAGTAGTTCACGATGTCCAGCTTGGTGTACCCGCTCTCGGGGAAGAACACCTTGCCGGGGTTGGTGATGGTCACTTCCCGGCCGGCGAGTTCGAGCACGACCGGCTTTTCTGGCGGCATGGGAGCAGTTTACGCCGGTGGCGAGACGTTCGGTTTCGCGGACGGTTAGTTGCCGCGCAGGAAGTCCAGCATATCGACGGATGCGGGCGCGAAGTTGACGGTGGTCAGGAGGGCCGAGATTTCGGCACGGTGGTGAGTGGCATGGTTCTGCGCGTGGAGAATGGTCTGCCAGAGAATCTGCCGGTCGTAGGTGGGCGGGTTGCCACGGTAGAAGCCGTACTCAGCGCGCAGGCGATCTTCTTCGAGAGCGGAGAAAAAGGCGTTGCGCCGGGGCAAATCAGCCCGCCAGGCTGCTTCGACTTCGGCCACCGTGGGCCAGGCGCCCGGCATCTGCAGCTGCGAGCGTTCGTTGCCGAGCCAGCGGTTCAGCCAATGGATATCCGCATCGACGATGTGGCCGAGGAGCCCGTGGACGGTGCCCCCGCCGTTGCTGCCCGGGATGACGGCGCCCGATGTGGCTCCACCGGCGAGACGGGTAGCCGCGAAGATCCGCTCCATCGCCCACTGCTGGTAGCGCTCGAAGAGCTGCAGGGTTTCCACTCCCAGGCTTGGCATGCGTGCTCCTCCCGGCGGTAACTGCGACTGAAAAACGAAAGGACGGCCCGGAGGGGCCGTCCTTCAGGTTCATTGTCCGCGAGCGGGATCAGGCGACGCCGGCGGGAAAGGTCGTCTCGATCTTCGCTGCGTTATCGAAGAATTCCTGGAACGTCTGGTTGAACCGGTAGAAGGCATCCCGGCGGTGGTAGTCCTTGCCCCGCGCGAACTCAACATCGCTGCGGAGGTCCAGGGAGTTCAGGGTGTAGTCATGGGTGGCGCGACCATTGGACTTGATATCGTCCAGCATGGCCTTCCAGGCATCCGGAGATTGCACCAGGACGAAATCGAGCTGGTCGGCGCGGGCCTGGTCAATTTCCTTGATGGTTGTGACTTCGAATGCCTCGAAGTCGATCTCATAGATGCGGTCACCAACCTGCACGCCCATTTCTGAGTCGCACGTGCCGAGGCGCTTGAAGCTATCGGACTTGTTCAGCAGGTCGGCAGCGGTCTTAAACCACTCGACGGATGGGAAATCAGGCATGAGGGACCTCCGGAGTGAGTGACGGCAGTGCGGCGCAGTCTACCGCACGGTCGAACGGTTGTCAGGGCACGTTCACGGGCAGGCGCAGCGGGGATTAACCGAGACAACTCGACGGCGGCGTGATGGCGAGCGTCGTCGTGTGGCCGGCGAAGTCGCTCGCCCGGATCCGGAAGTTGCTTCCGCCGATGGTGTTCCCGCCAGTCCCCGTCCAGCTGTTGCCGGCGTCCGAGAGCGAGACGGTGACTGTGGCGCCGTTGCTGTTCGTCCAGCTGACGGAAACAGATGCGACTTCGACATCGTCGGTCACGTACACGGTCCAGATGCTGATCGCCGAGTTCGAGATGGGGCAGTTGGCGGTCCAGCGGATGATGTCGGGCGCGTCGCCCCCTCGCGTGGCCTTCACGGTGACCGTGACGGAGTTGTTGGGGCCAGTGATGGTGACCGTCGCTGAATACGTGCCTTCGCCCTGCGGTAGCGCGGTGGCGCTGACCACGATTCCGATGGTGGAAGTGCCGGACGGGCCAACCGTGCCGCCGGAAGGACTCGCGGAAAGCCAGTTGGCGCCGTCAGTCGTGGTCGTAAACGATGCCGAGCAACCCGCCGAGTTGAAGACGGTGAACGATGACGTGCCACCGGGCGCAACGTTCAGCAGGGTGGTGTTCGCGAAGAGCACCGGCGAGCAGGGCACCGCGGTAGGGCTGATGGTAGCCGTCGCGGTGGCGGTTGGCGTCGCCGTGGAAGTGCGCGTCG
>CAZKZR010000542.1:0-2505 GCA_964557245.1 uncultured Anaerolineaceae bacterium
GTTTCACATCCGTGCCTTCTTCGTGGTAGGGCACATCGAGGGATTTGGCGAGGGTGACCAGCTGGTTCACGGCGGCCGGGCGGTACACGTCGCAAGCCACGACCAGCGGCCGGTTGCCCTGCTTCTTCAGGAGGCTCGCGAGCTTGGCGATGCTTGTTGTCTTACCGGAGCCCTGGAGGCCGACCAGCATGATGACGGTCGGCGGCCGTGACGACGTCGCGAGTTGGGGCGCTGCGCCGCCAAGGATCTCGATCAACTCCTGGTGAACGATGTCGATGACTTGCTGGGCGGGCGAAAGACTGCGCAGCACCTGGGCGCCGAGTGCTTTTTCTTTGACGCGGCTCGTGAACTCGCGCACGACCTTGAAGTTCACGTCGGCCTCGAGCATGGCCATGCGCACTTCGCGTAACGCCTGGTCGAGGTCTTCCTCGGTCACGATCCCGCGGGAGCCGAACTTCTTGAACGCGCCCTGGAGTTTGTCGGTCAGCGATTCAAACATGGACTCTCATTGTAGCCGGGCCCACGCCAGCGGCACGAGCCAGCGGGCTCTTCCGCTCAGTGGGAAGTGGGAGACCGTTGCAAGGCAAGTGAGGGCTTCACTGGACGAATCGCGACGGCCTGTTTGATAGCGTGGAGAGCCGGCCTTCACCAGTTGCGCCGAGAGCCGGGCGACCAGCTTCGCCGTATGCGCAGGCGACTAAAGGAGGCCAGCGATGCGAACCCTGAATCGAGCTCAAGGGCCTGGAGTTGTAGCGGCCGGCGTGCTCGCGGCGGTAGTGATGTGGGGGATTCTCCGGATGGCCGGGGTGGACCTGGAAGCGGGACGAGGTGAAGACCGGGATACAGTCGGGCTCGGCGCGTTCCTGGTTGCGGCGGTTATTGCTGGATTGGCGGCATGGGCCGTCCATGCGTTCCTCGTTCGGACGGCCCATGCCGGCTGGTGGCCGTTCATCGGGAGCACGGCCCTCGCTATCTCGATCATCGGGCCGAGTTGGCTGGCTCCCGCCGAATCGGCGGTCGCCCTGATCGCGGTCCACGTCGTGGTCGCGGCGATACTTATCGCGGGGTTCGCGATGCTGGATCGGCGCGAACCGTCGAACCAACCGCTTCGCGGTCAGGGCTTCGGCCGACCGTCGGAGCGGCGAGGCTGACGGCCGGATTGGTCACGGCTGGAGCGATCCGGCTACTCGGCTCGCCAGAGTTCGCGTTCAGCTTCGGTCCAGGCCGGACCCTGGTGGCGGGTCCTGTCCTTGACCGTGGTGACTTTATCCCACGCCTGCATGGCGGGTTCTTGAACGGAATGGCCGCACGAGAGGCAGGCGACGGTGGCGTGGCTACCGATCAAAGAACCGGAACGGCAACGCGGGCACTTCACTTCGGGTCGTTTTGATGGGCCTGCCGCTGGAGTTCATCTTCCATTCTTGCGCGCGTCGCGGCCTGGTCTGCTTCTGAGATGGCTGGTGCGTCCATGGTGACGCGGCCTTTGCCGGGGTGCGCCGCCAACCACTCTTCGTGGCTTGGCTTCCGCCGGAACAGTTTGTCGAACAAGCTCATGTGTGTCTCCTTCTTCGTCGCTGGTCTCGCAAAAGAGAGTTGCGAGGTCCCCAGCAAAGACGCTGAAGTCGGCGCAGCACTGGTCCGAAAAACCTGTCGGTTGGGTCATCCTACGTGTGCCTGTCAAGGCACCTCTAGTCTGACGTTGCCGCCTTACTCAGTTCCGCATCGAGGGCCGCCTCCGTCATGCTGCTGCATCGTTGGCTTTCCTGGTCGAATTCGCGGTCAACTTTCTCCCGGCCCAGCCGATGTTCTTTCGAACCGAACGTATTCGTACGCCGGGCGATGGCATCCAACTCGTCCATGGCGAGGCGACGGACGTCATCGGCCCGTGCCAGGAGGTGATTGATCTTCTGCTGACGTTCCATCTGGAGCCTCCCGAGACGGGCCGTTACTTTCGGCGCCGGGACGAAAGGACGTAAGGGCGAGCTGACTCCACGAAGTCCTTCGACGCGCCGCATTCACGGCACTGCCCGGACGTGGTCCCTCCCACAGGGCTGCTAAGCAACCAGCGATGCACGCAAACGGGCTGGTCGATGGTGGGGACTTCATCGGAGGGGTTTGTCATGGGTGCACCGTACACCCTTTTCCCCCGCCCCGTACGCAAGCTCAGGGATTCTGTTGAGGCCGGGTGCCGCCGCCGAACAGACCCAGCGCCTCCGAAAGGTCCTTCACCTGGCCGGCTGGCGGCGGATTGATCGTCACCGCCTTGCCGTAGTCGTGAAAGTCGACAGTGACTTTGCCCGAGATCGGGATGTCGGCGCCAGGGGCCAGCGTCGACTGAACGCGGGCGACTCGGCCTTCGCCATCGACCCAGACGTCGACCGGGATGCTTGCGGACCTTGCTCCCGCAGGTCCCTGTTCGCCGGGAACGGCGATGTTCCCCGTGTAGTGGGTGGTGTCCACTCCGGCGACTTTGTCGCTGCCTACGACCGTCATGGAACCCGCGGC
>CAZKZR010000543.1:0-2503 GCA_964557245.1 uncultured Anaerolineaceae bacterium
ACCTCGCCTGGCACAAAGGAATCATCAGCCAGCCCAACTGCACCACCACCCCGATGGTCATGGCCCTCGCCCCGATCCACCGTGTGAATCCTCTGAAGCGAATCGTCGTTAGTACCTACCAGGCCGTTGCCGGCGCCGGCAGCGCCGCGGTCGAGGGCCTCCGCACCGAATCCGCCGCAGCGCTCAACGGCCGCCACGAACCAAGCGGCACCCAGAAGCGCGAAATCGCCTTCAACGCGGTCCCCCAGATCGATCTCTTCGCCGAGGACGGCTACACCAAGGAAGAGATCAAGATGGCCAACGAGACCCGCAAGATCCTTCACGCGCCTGATATCGCCATCAGCGCCACCTGCGTCCGCATCCCCACCTTCTTCGGCCACGCCATGAACGTCTGGGCCGAATTCGAACGGCCCATCGGCGCCGCCGAAGCCCGTGACCTCATCTCCACCGCGAAGGGCGTACGGCTCGTCGATGACCCGGCGGCGGAGCAGTACCCGACGCCCATGGATGTCGTCGGTACGGACGACGTCCTCGTCGGACGGCTCCGCGGAGATTCGTCACTCGCTGGCGGCATCACCTTCTGGACCGTCACCGATAGCATCCGCAAAGGCGCCGCTACCAATGTCCTCCAGGTGATCGAAGCCGCCGACGCCAAAGGCCTCGTCCGCAGGTGATCTGCTTCCCCCTCACACGCGAAGGCCCGGCTCGAAAGCCGGACCTCCGCACTGGAGAGGAAGACATCTCGTAACTAAAGCGGGAACCCGCCCCGCACGTCCCGGTCCGTCAGACCTTCGCGCGGCGAATTCCGCGTCTCGAACGAACGTGCCGCGAACTCTTGGCCGTGCGGATCGCTCATCCGGTAGAGGTCCAACTCGTCCTTCCGGAAGTGCATCCCCACACACCGCTCGTCTACATACACAACCCGGGTCCGGGCCAGCCAGTAGTCCCTGCGGAACCGCGCGTCGACCTTCAGATGCGTCTCGGTCGTTTCTTTGACCCGCCCAAGGCGTTTGTTGTCGATGGTGTACACCACCAGGCCCGGTGCGATGGTGGGGTCAACCCCGGTCGTCTTGATGTTCTCTTCCGTTGTCGTCATGCCGAAACCTCCTCGGTGGCATCGCTCGCACACCGAGGATGGCCCGTCGGGGGTTTCGTAAGGGCAACAACCCTCGCAAAGAGGGGTTACAGAACCAGAACACCCGTTCCGCTACGCTGCGGCGGTCGGGGCCGGCGGCTCCGAGTTCGAGGGCAGCGCGATCAGCACCAGCAGGCCGATCAGCAAGCCCGGCAGAAGCCAGAGCCCGAACAGCGACCAGAGCGTCGAGCGGCCCCGAGAAGTCGCCACCGCCGTCAGAATGCCCACGCAGATCACCGCGACCAACAGGTAGAAGAAGAAGGCCGCGAGCGGGTGGTAGCCATAGACTCGCTGGGCAAGGAAGAACGTCGTCGTAAGCACTGGGCCAAATCCTCTTAGGCGCATAACGCGCAGGGGTGAATCACCTACCCAATGGAACGACCCCCGCCAAAGGTGACGGGCTGTAGCATTCCTATTCGGAACTCGGAACTTGGAACTCGGAACTGAAAAACTCATGATCGATTGGCCCGCCATTCACGCCGAAGCCCTCGATATCTTCGTGCGCTACCTCCAGATTGACACCACCAACCCGCCTGGCAACGAAAAGCCGGCCGCTCGTTTCCTCGGCGCGCTCTGCGAAGGCGAAGGCATCGAGACTGAATACATCGAGACCGCACCCAATCGCGAAGTGCTCGTCGCGCGGATCCGTGGGGATGGCTCGAAGCGGCCGCTCATGCTCTGCAACCACACCGATGTCGTCCCGGTCGAGGCCCAGTACTGGGACATGCCCGCCTTCGAAGGCGTGGTGAAAGACGGCCGCGTCTACGGCCGTGGCGCCGTCGACATGAAGGGCTGCGGCCTGATGCAACTCATCGCGTTCCTCTTGCTCAAGCGCCAGGGCGTCGCCCTCAAGCGGGACATCGTCTTCTGCGCCGTTCCCGACGAGGAAGCAGGCTCAGCGCTCGGCATGCAGTGGCTCTGCGAGCACCGCCCGGATGTCGTGGACGTCGAATTCGAACTGAGCGAGGGCGGTACGGGCGCCTCGCGCTTCGCGGGCAAGCCAGCGCGGCTCTTCAACATCGCCACCAACGAGAAGTACGGCGGCGGAACCCTCAAGCTCACAGCGGTCGGCACTCCGGGTCACGGCAGTCGCCCCCATGCCGATAACTCGGCAGTCCACCTCATGCGTGCACTGGTGAAGCTCGCCGATTGGGACCGCGGCATTACCTACACGCCCGATACCATCGCTTACCTCGAACGCCTGGCCGAGGCCGGCCTCATGCCGCCGCTCTCGGACAAGGTCGCCGTCGAAGAGCAGATTCGGCGCTCCCCCGCGCTCTACGCCGCGTTCGTGAACACCTCAACGTCACGATGGTGAAGAGCGGCATCAAGGTGAACGTCATCCCCGCCAAGAGCGAGGCCTTCTGC
>CAZKZR010000544.1:0-2503 GCA_964557245.1 uncultured Anaerolineaceae bacterium
GCACCATCGCGACCGGTACCGGGGATAAACAACTTGCAAGGGATGTCGAAGCTCACGTTCGGCATTCGCCGCTGTTCGAATTCCTGCCCGTGGCGATGCCGCTGGCCGAACGCGCGGCCACTATTGCCGCCGAACACCAGGTTCGGGGCACCGACGCGATCTATTTTGCAGTCGCCGAAACACTCGGCGACCGGCTGGTCACATTGAACCCGCGCCAACTCCAGCGCGGAAGCACCGTTGTGGAGACCGTAAGACCCCGCGTCTAACCCTAGCGGAACACGTCCCGCTCGCTGTCCCGGATGATCGATTGCATCGTCGCCGTCTCATCCCGCTCCCATGGGAGCCCACGCACCACCGCAGCCGGGACCCGCGAGAGGTTTCCCTTCACCAGCTCCGCCGCGCCCGCTATTTCATCCGCCGTGCACAGCGCCTGTACCCGGAACTCGTGGCCGTGCGGGTCCACTTGCCCGATATAGCTGGTCACCGGCTGCATGCCTGCAATGCCAATGGCAATGTCGGTCTGCGCTTCGCGCCAGGGTCGCCCGAACGTGTCCGACATGATCACCGCGACGTCCACGCCACGTTCCTTGAGCGAAGCGCGAATTCGCGCGCATGACGCGTCTGGATCTTCCGGAAGAAGCAGCGCGCGTCCGTGGCCACCCGAACTCGACTGGTCGATCCCCGCGTTTGCGCAGATAAAGCCGTGCCGGGTCTCGGTGATGAAGATCGGCCCCACCATGCGCACGACCCGCTTGGACTCGCGCAGCACCAGCTCAACGATGGCTGGCTCCTTTTCCCACCGTTCGGCGTACTGGCGGGCGAACGGCGAGACCTCCACTTCTTCCAGCATCACGATCCGGTTCTCGGCCTTGGAGACGATCTTTGAGGTAATGACCAGCACGTCCCCCGATTCGAGCGGCGTCCCGGTCTCCCTGGCCGCGTTGAAGATCGAAGCGGCGAGGTCGGTTCCCGGTTCAATTTCCGGAAGACCCTGGATGCCGAAGATAGAGAGTCCAGCCATGCGCGCGTTTCCTTCAGTAGCGGGCCGGCCTACAGGCCGACGATGCGGATGGAAGACTGTGTCTTGTGCTTCCGGTTCAGGTTGATCAGCAGGGACGTCAGCATTTCGACGTAGCGAGACTGCGAAGGCCCCCCGGCATCGATGCCGCGCACGCCCTGGATTTCGTTCGCCAGCCCAATCACGATCTGCTTCGCCTCGGCGTCGCGCCCGCAAACAAGTACGTCCGCCTCGATTGGGTGGTCCAGGTGCTGCAGCTCTTCTGCGCTCATGTTCTGGAACGCCGAGACCACCCTGCTATTAGGCAGCTGGGCGATCGCTTCTTGAAGCGCGCTGTTGCCCGGAACATTGAGAGCTACGGCCCCAACACCCTGCTGAAACTCGAGCGGCGCGACCACGTTGCAGACGACCTTGCCTTCGAGCGCCTCCGCAAGCGCTTCGAGCGTCGCGTGCTGACCGCTGTAAGGAAAGGTCAAAAGCACAACGTCAGCGTCGCTAACCGCCGTCGCGTTATCGCCGCCGCTGGCCTTCGCGCCGGGCACGGCTTCCCGAATCCGCTCCGCGCCCTCTTCTCCACGTTCCGCCGACCGTGAGCCGATGGCAACCTCGTGGCCGGCCTTCGCGAAACGCATTGCCAGTCCCAGCCCTTCGGGGCCGGTTCCACCAACAAAAGCGAGCTTCATGTGGACTCCTGTATGTATATGGATATCAAGCCTACGCGGGAACATCGCCTCGGGCGACGACAGCGCCGCTCATGCGCCAACACCAGGAAATTGGGGAATCACCCTGTGCCGCGGAGCCCCGGCAGGCGTTATTAACCCAAGACGTGGCGGACGCCGGCGATCCTGAGCCGGCGTTCCTTGCCAGTGAAGGCCCGCTTACCAGCCGTTCCGAGAAGGGCTGGATTGGTCTGCTATACTCGAATCCATTGGCGCGGTTCACCCCACCGCGACCCCGGAGTGCTGCAATTTGTATTCCCGCTGGCTACGTAACAGTTTCATCTACCTGCTGATTCTCGTGGCGGTCATCGCCATCGTGTTCGCATTCTTCAATAGCGGCTCGGATCATCCCAAGGTGGCCTTTGGCCAGGTCCTGGAAGACGCCAAGGCTGGCGATGTCCAGAAGATCGAAGTGGATGGCCGCAACCTCCAGGTGACCTACGCCAAGGAAGGCGCCAACGGCAAGCCCGAGGTCAAGACCGCCAAGATCGGCCCTAACACCGACATCGAACAGGTTCTGACCGATAAGGGCATCGCCCTCAGCCGCTCCGCGGCTACGGCCCAGAGCCCCGGCGCAGTCGACCTCGAATACAAGGACTCTTCCGGGTTCGGCCCCTGGCTCGGTCTGCTGCTGAACGTGCTGCCGTTCCTGCTCTTCGGCCTCTTCCTGCTGCTCATCATGCGGCAGGCCCAGGGCTCGAACTCCCAGGCCATGAGCTTCGGCAAGAGCCGCGCCCGGCTTTTCACCGGAAGCAAGGTCACCGTC
>CAZKZR010000545.1:0-2494 GCA_964557245.1 uncultured Anaerolineaceae bacterium
CATGCCGCTCGTTGTGGTCAGCGCGCAACTTGCTTTCGACGTTCAGTTCCTCCGCCTGCTCCTCAACGGGGCCCGGCGAATCAAGGCGTTCGGTTTCCATGACTGCAGTCTGCGGAATACGGGCTTGCGAGAGTCTTCACCGGCGACGCGGGTGGGTGTCGAAGCTGTAGCGAACCCGGCCGAAGGTAGTGTCAGCGCGCGAGCGAAGCAGCCAGGCGCCCGAGCCAGCGCCAATCTTCGGCCTGGACATCCCAGTGCCGGTGGACTGCCGAACGAGCCGCCGGATGGTAGGCAACGGCGAGTGTCCGTCCTTCCCATGGAACGAAGCGGTGCCCAGCGTCCTGGAGGCGCAGGTCATGGAACGCGACGCGGCCCAGGGCTTGCAAGGCGACGGCGCCCATGGCGACGACCAGTGCCGGCCGAACCAGGTTCAGGGACGCGGCGAGCCACGGTGTGCAGGCGCGCTGCTCCCTCGCGGTGGGCCGGCGGTTTCGGTTGAGACTGTCGAGCGGCAGACAGAGCACGGCGTTCGTGACGAAGACGGTGTCCCGGGCCATGCCAGCTTCGCGAAGGAGCAGATCGAACCGGCGGCCCGCCGTATCACCAGAGAACGGCGTGCCGGTGCGCGCCGCGCCGAGCCTCCCGGGCGCCTCGCCCACGAACATGACGCGCGCCGGTGATGGGCCATTGGCCGCGGAAAGCACGGGGGAGCAGCCCATGCCCGGGCAGGCACGGCAGCTGGAGGCTGCCGCGAAAAGCTGCGCCGCTTCGGGTACCATCCGCCCACTTTCTGCGAGGTGATTCCCCTGGACTTCCGAGTTGTAACCACCGGGCTGCGGTTCCCCGAAGGCCCCCTTGAGCTTCCGAACGGCGACATCCTGGTCACCGAGATTGCTGCTTGCCTCACGCGGATCACTCCCGACGGCACGAAGTCGCTGTTCGCGACGACCGGCGGGGGGCCGAACGGCGCCGCGATCGGCCCCGACGGCGCTATCTATGTGGCTCAAAATGGTGGATTCCACTGGACGGAGCGACCCCTTCCCGATGGGAGCACTGGGCTCTTCCCCGGCGAGCAACCGGAAGACTACATCGGCGGCCAGATCCAGCGGGTAAGCCCGGACGGTTCCGAGGTGACGACGCTGTATACGGAATGCGACGGTGAGCGGTTGAAGGGCCCGAACGACCTGGTCTTCGATGCGGAGGGGAACTTCTACTTCACCGACCATGGGAAGACGCGGCCCCGCGACCGAGACCGCACAGGCGTCTTCTACGCCTCTCCCGACGGCAAGATGATCAAGGAGATCGTCTTTCCAATGGAAGGCCCGAACGGGATCGGGCTGAGCCCGGAGGGGAAGACGCTGTATGTGGCGGAGACTCCCACGGGCCGCTGCTATGCCTACGACCTGACGGGTCCCGGCGAGGTAGGGATGCGCCGGGTGCTGGCAACTGTACCGGGCGCGCCGCCTTTCAATTTCGCGATGTGCGACTCGCTGGTGGTGGATTCAGCTGGCAACGTCATCGTTGCGACGCTGGTCAACGGCGGGTTGACCTCGATCGCGCCGTCAGGCGAGTGCACGCACTACCCGTGCCCGGACATCCTCACCACCAACGCGTGCTTCGCGGGGCCGGGGCTCACCACGTTGTACGCGACCCTGAGTACCACCGGGAAGCTCATCGCGTTCGACAACTGGCCCACGAAGGGTTTGAAGCTCGCCTTCTAGGGCGCGGATTCAGACGAGCGCCGCCAGCTTCGGCGGCGCTACCGCCCGGTAGGCTTCGCGAACGAGCTGGGATATTTCCTCCCAGTCGATTTCGCCGGTGTCCAGCCTGACGCCGACCCACCCTCGATGGCCGACGTACGGCGGACGAAAGTAGCGGTCCGGGTTCGATGTGATGAGGGCGTCCTGCGCGCCGAACGGCGCGGCGCACCAGAAGCCCAGCGGGGCGCCGTGATGATTCGTGGAGAACATCACGAAGGTCTTCTTGTCTCGTACGAACCATGTCGGCTCGCCGTGGCTCTGGCGCTCTGTGGTTTCGGGGAGGGCCAAGCACGCGGCCCGGAGCCGGTCCTGCAAGGCGTCGATCTCCATTGGTCGTCTCCCTTCTCCGCGAAATCCCGCGAAAACGTCTCGGTTGCGGTTCGTTGACCTGACGGCGAAGCATGCCGCTGCCGTCATTATGAGTGGGCACCCCGGTGCCTGGGGAGGCTTGCGTGGCGGTCAGTGTTCCTGTCCCAGACCTTGGCGCAGATGCTGAGGACAACGTCGTTGCGGAGTGGTACATCGCCGACGGCGACGTCGTCGACGCCGGCGAAGTTGTCTGCCGAATCGAAACCTCATTTCTCGCGGTCGAGTTGGAGGCGGAGGCAGCGGGCTTCCTGCGGCATCGGCTACCCGCCGGCAGCATCGAAGCTCCCGGCGCTGTGCTGGGAGTCATCCTGGCTCCGGGAGAATCACTGCCGTATCCAATTCCCGTCCTGTCAGGACAGGCGGAT
>CAZKZR010000546.1:0-2491 GCA_964557245.1 uncultured Anaerolineaceae bacterium
GTCCCCGAGCCCGCGTCCGGCACCGGAATCTCAACAATCCGCTCCGGCACATCGTCATACTCGAGTCGCAAGGCCCGGCACATTGTCGCGTGGAGCTTGTAGGTGCACACGGCGTACGTCAGCTCGAGGATTGCCTCGTCGCTCAGCAGTTCTTTCAGCGCCGCGAACGAGCCGTCCTGCACACGGCCGTCGCCGAGGACCAGGTCATCGGTGTAACCCAGGATGACTCGGTCCTTGGCATCGAACACCGGCGCGCTCGCCCAGGAAGGGATCGCGGCCACCTTGTCGTCTGGCACCCCGGCGGTCCGGGCTGCCTTCGAATGTTGGGAGAAGACGAACTGGCTGCCGCCGGCGAACCCGGCGCGCGTTAGCGCCAGCTCTCTGAAGTAGGGGCTCAGCTGGCGCCGCTTGCTGTTGATCATGCCGAACTGCGCCACCGCCGACTGGAAGATATCCGGCACCAGCGCGAACACCGTCCACCAGTTGCCCGGGGTGCCCGTTGCCGTTCCTGGTTGGCTCACCGGATCGCGGTCTCCGAAGAGGCGGTTGTACATGTCGAGCACTTCGGGCGGTGCCTCGGCTCGGGTTACCTGGCGCAATCGGGGCATGGGTCACTCCACGGAGTATTTCGGCGGATCCTACGGGCAACTGGCTGAGCGTCCAGTTTTCTTTGCGTTGGGTGTATGCTGCTTCCAACGTGAGCGTGCCCACAGGAGGGACAGCATGGATCGCACCAACAGCGAGTTCGAACTGCGCGGGATCAACCACTTGGCCCTGGTCTGCAAAGACATGGCGCGCACTGTGGATTTCTACACCAATGTCCTCGGCATGCCGCTGACGAAGACCATCGAGCTGCCCAACAACATGGGCCAGCACTTCTTCTTCGATATCGGCAATAACGATTCCCTCGCCTTTTTCTGGTTCCCGAACGCGCCCGAGGCCGCCCCGGGCATCGCCTCGCCCACCGGCATGCCCGGCGAAGGCGAACTCGCGACCGCGCACGGTTCCATGAATCACGTGGCCTTCGATGTTCCCCAGGAACGCTTTGACGAGTACCACGCCAAGCTCAAGGCCAAGGGCATTCACGTCACCCCCATCCTGAACCATGACGACAGCCCTCGGCAGGTCAGCCGGGAAGTTCATCCCGGGACCTTCGTCCGCTCGTTCTATTTCCAGGACCCGGACGGGATTCTTCTCGAATTCGCCACTTGGACGCGCGTTCTCGGTACCCCGGAGGACCTCAAGTACGCGCCGGCCCGGGCCGAAGACAAGGAACGCTACCTCGTCCCAACCGCGGGCTGAACTTCGGTTCACCCTGAGGGTGGTTAACGGCTGTGAACGTTCAGTTCATTGCCGGGTGTGCCTTCGTCGCTAGACTTTGATGCACATATGAAGTGGCTCGCTGCGTCAGCGTTTTCTGGCCTACTGGCGCTGCTTGCTGTCTCTTCCGCCTGGGCCCACGCCGAACCTGCGACCGCGAAACCCGGCGATGGCGCGGTGCTTGTGAAGGCGCCCGGCGAAATCGTCCTGGAGATGAGTCAGGAGATGGGCCGCCAGGCCGGGAACAACGACATCGATGTCTTTGATGCCGCCGGCAAGGAAGTCACGACGGTCGCCGCGGTCGTTGATAACGCCGACCGTAAGCGACTCTCAGTGGCTCTGCCGGCCGACCTGCCGGCCGGTGCGTACACGGTTAAGTGGAAGACGTCGAGTGCGGAGGACGGCGATTCGGCCGAGGGCCAACTCTCGTTCACCATCGACCCGAATGGGAAGCCGAGCCCGGGCAAAGAACAGTTGCGAGATGATCTGCTCGGGGGAAGCGGTGAGACGCCCGAACCCACCGATTCGGTGGTCTCCTTCGGCGGCGGCGCGGATGACGGCGTGACCTGGGTGCTTGTCATCGCCGTCGGCGTGGGCATGCTTGTGCTTGGAGCGGGAGGAACGTTCCTGCTGGTCCAGAAACGCACATGACTCGCCGCCTCGTCCTGGCGTTGGTGGCGCTCTCCATGCTCGCGGGCACGCTGGCGCGTCCACAATCTGCACTGGCACATGCTGCGCTCCGAAGCTCTGACCCTGTCGCGAACGCGTTCCTCCAGCGCGCGCCAACTCAAATCACCCTCAACTTCACCGAACCAATCGATTCCAAGACCAGCACCATCCGAGTGCTGGATGCCGCCGGCAAACCGCTCGCCATCCAGGCGCCGAAGGTCTCCGGCCTCTCCATGACCGCGGCCCTGCCGCAGCTTCCTCCCGGTATTTACAACGTCCTCTGGTCGAACACCTCGCGCACCGATGGTCACGCGATCAGCGGCTCCTTCCCTTTTACCGTCCTCAAGGCCGACGGCTCTCTTCCCGACCAGACCAACACCGTCAGTGGTCTTTCCTCGGAAACCGATCCGCCCCCGCTGGCTGACGGGGTCGCGGTCCGTGCGCTTTCGCTCCTCGGACTGAGCATGGTGGTTGCCGGGGCCATGCTTGTGCTGCTCTGGAG
>CAZKZR010000547.1:0-2490 GCA_964557245.1 uncultured Anaerolineaceae bacterium
GGCGAGCGCTTCGCGGTTCGTGATGCCGACCTGCAGCCAGACGCCCTTCGCACCGACCGCGACCGCGTCTTCGATCACTGGCGTGGTCTGTTCGGAGCGAACGAAGACGTCCACGAGGTCGATTTTGTCTGGGACGTCGCGTAGGGAGGCGTACGCCTTCTCCCCCAGCACCTCATCGGCCGGGAACTGGTTGCGATGCACCGGGATAACGCGGTAGCCGTGAGCCTTCAGGTAGCTGGCGATCCGATAGGCAACGCGATCGGTGCGGGAGTCCAAGCCAACGACGGCGACGTTCTTGGCGTTCTTGAGAAGTTCAGCGGCGGCGTCCACGGTTCTTGCCTTTCCCCGGCGAAGTGGGCTTTTCCAGCTTCTCGCCGGTGTCAGTGTCGATTTCGACCAGTTCCCAGCCTTCGGGGATGGTCACCTTCGAACCTACCAGTTTGGCGACGGCCTGTCCCACGGCTAACGTACGGTCCATTCCGTCCGCCTGGCCGTATGCGGGCACGGGGACCTGCGCGAGTGTCAGTCGTTTGCCATTGTCCTTAACGAGGACCAGCGCGAACTGGCGGAGGTCATCCACCTGGTCGCGCCAACGGTCGGCTTCCTCGCCTTCGACGGTGACCTCGAAGTGGTCGATGCGGGTGAACGGCACGAGTTCCTTCGTACCGATGCCCATGCCGAGGTAGCCCTGCTGCCAGGTGGCCGAGCCTTTGCGGGCATCGACGACGACATCGGCGCCGACGACTGCGCTGATCAGGCTCATAGCGGAAAACGGGACGAGAACCAGGCAGAGAAGAAGCAGACTGATCAGCGCCCAGAATGGGAGCGTGAACCCGTTTTGGGCGATGTACCAGCCGATGCCGGCGGCGAGCAGAATCCCGATGAGGGGGAGGATGACGGTCCCGCGGGCGCTCTTGATCTCGATTTTCGTCGGGCCCATGACCGCCATCGAGCGATGGAGCAGGACTTCGGTGCGACCGTCGCGCCGGCGAATGGCTACGTGCTCGGGAACTTCGTACTCCACGAAGCACGAGGGTATCGGAGTCAGGGGGCAGGAGACAGCGACCGCGGTTGCGGACACCTTGCCGCTTCACGACCCTCGGCGCTTCGCTGGAGGGGAAGATGGCCGGTCGCTCACGCTCGCGGTTCCGCAGCGAATCCTGGTTGTATCTCTTAGTTTCCAGGACGTTGGGTACTGGCGTTCCGTGCCGGAGTTCTTTCGCCGGAGAGCATGGGCGGCGTCCCGGCAGCTTGAATGATGGGGAAATCCGTAAACCTGGGCGAGCTATTTCGATCGTTTTCCGGTGAATTACTTCGCAGGTGCCTATACATCGGATATATTGGCCCTATCGCCGCCCGTTGCCCCGGGCGTAATGGAGTGTGCCATGGCGTCTTCACCGACTTTCGTCGACGTCCCAGGACTGAATTTTGACTGGCTGAACCTGGATACCCAGCAAGGCATGAACATCCAGGCCGGACGCCGTGGCCTGACGCTCGAGGACATTAACTCGATGACGTACGGCGTGGAGGAGAAGACCGAAGCGGGAATCTCCATCTTCGGCCCGCGCGGCGCCAAGGCCGACATCCGCTCCCCGCGGCACGCCCGCCAGTACAAGTCCAAGGGCGATGTCTGGTCAGAAAGCGCGATGCTGCTCTACGAAGAGGCTCAGCAGCGCCAGTGGTCCAGCGCCCGGGACATCCCCTGGGACACGCTCAAGCCGCTGCCGGACGACCTTGAGTGGGCGATGTGCACGCTGTGCACGTTCCTGACCCAGGTAGAGTTCATCGCCGGCGACCTGCCGGGCCGGTTCATGGAGCAGGTGCACCCGGATCATTTCGAGGCGCAGCTCTTCCTCGGCACGCAGATCATGGACGAAAGCCGCCACCTGGACGTGTTCCGGAAGCGCGCGCTTTCGAACGGCGGAGGCATGGTCGACGCCGGGTTTGGCGCGATTAACCTGCTCAGCGTGGACGACTTCACCGAGATGACGGCCCTGCTCCACCTCGTTGGCGAAGGTTTCGTGCAGACGCTGTTCCGGATGGGCGAGCTGATCAGCCAGAACGATGCCGAGAAGAAGATCTTCCGGCTCGCGGCACAGGATGAGAGCCGCCACCTTGCTTTCGGTGTGACCCACCTGAAGTACGTGATGGACACCGAGCCCTGGAGGAAGGAAGAGCTGCACCACTACCTGGACATCCAGGAGGGAGCTCTCGGCCAGAGCCAGCAGGCCAGCCTGACGACGAATCCGACGACCGGCGAAGCCCTCGCGATTCTCGCGGGCGGCGGCATCGAGCACATGGACGAAGGCTTCGCGAAGCTGATGATCATGCGCAAGCGCCAGATCAACGAGTACATGCACCGTCTCGAAGTGATTGGCCTCGGCGACCGGCGGGAGCGGATGGCGCCGGGGATGCGCGAGTTCCTCGACCCGGTGAACAACAACTAACGAGCGCCGCCCAAGCATTCCACTGCCGCCCCTTTCGGGGCGG
>CAZKZR010000548.1:0-2487 GCA_964557245.1 uncultured Anaerolineaceae bacterium
GAAGCGGTGGACCGCGCGCTTGCCCTGCCGGCCGAACCGGACGTGCCCGCCGTCCTGCAGGCGATCGCCAGGGGCGCGATGTACGGAGCCCGAGGGAACTCCGGGGTAATCCTGTCGCAGGCGCTGCGGGGCTTCGCACAGGGTGCGGGCGATGGCCACCGGCTGGATGGCGCCACATTGGCCAGGGGGCTGGCGAGTGCCGCAGCCCAGGCCTACCGGGCCGTCAGCAAACCGAAAGAAGGCACCATGCTCACGGTCTTGCGCCACGCCGGGGACGCGGCAGAGGAGGCAGCAGGCGGCCTTCCCGGCGGAGGGCGGGACAGCGGCTGCGCCACGGTGCTTGGGGCGGCGGTCCGGGCGGCGGAGGCGGCGGAGGCGGCGACCATCGACCAGTTGCCGGAGCTCAAGGAGGCCGGAGTCACGGACGCGGGCGGCGAGGGCATCTGCGTAATTCTCCGCGGCCTGCTGGCGGCGATTACCGGGACGGCGCTGGAGGCGAAAGTGCGGCCCGCGGATGCGCCGATCGTGCACGCCGATAACCACGGCGGCGACTTCGGTTTCTGCACCGAGTTCCTGGTTGAGGCGGTGGATTCGCCTCTGGACCCCGAAAGCATCCGCGCCCTCGCTGAAGGGGGCGGCAATCGCTCGGTCGTGGTCGTTGGCGACAGCGAACTGGTCCGCGTGCACGCCCATTCCCAGGCTCCGCAGGCGCTGCTCGATGCAGCCGAGCGGCTGGGCCGCCTGGCGCGCGTGAAGGTGGAAGACATGTCCGCCCAGAACGTCCGGTTCAAAGACTCGGGAAGTGGGGCGGGGGCGAAAGTGGCGGTCCTGGCGATGAGCCGGGGGGAGGGATTCGACCGGATCTTCGAGAGCCTCGGAGCGAAGGTCAGCGACCTCGGTGTGGTTGAGAAGCCGCCGGCGGGCCAAATCGCGGAAGCCGCCGACGCGCTGCGCGTGCCGGACGTCCTGGTGCTCGCCAATCACAAGAACGTCTTGCTCGCCGCCGAACAGGCGCGGAGCCTCGCGACTTCCACGCTTCACGTCGTCGCCACGACAAGCCTGGTGCAAGGCATTGCGGCGGCGATGGCATTCGACGCCGACGAGCCGGCGGCGACGAACGCCTCGACGATGCTGGAGGCTGCCCGCGCTGTGCGGACGGTGGAGGTGACGCAGGCGGGCGCCTCCCGGGTATCTGAAGGGATAGCGGTTAGCGAAGGCCAGGCGATCGTCCTCGTGGACGGAACACTGGTCGCGGCGGCCGAATCGCCGGAGGCAGCACTGTTGCGGGGGCTCGAATCGGCGGGCGTCAGCAAAGGTCAACTGGTCACGCTGTACGCCGGGGAGGGTTTCGACGAAGAACGGAGCGCAGCGCTAACAGACGAGGTCCGGCAAGCGTTCCCGGGCTGCGAAGTGGAAGCGCTGAACGGCGGGCAGCCCCTCTACCCTCTCATCGCGTCGGTAGAATAGCCGTAGTTCGGAGGTTCGAGGCCGCCATGCTTCATCGTGTTTTCCAATTTGCTTTTGCGTCGGTTTGCGTTGTCGCCCTTGTCACGGCTGGTTGCGGGGGCTCAGGCGATGACGACGACACCGGCCCCAGCCCCACAGCGACGCAGGCCAAGGCAGGCGGACTGCCCGCGGCTCTTACTACGATTAAGGTCCAGGACAACAAGTTCACGCCCGGTTCGCTCCAGATCCCGGTTGGCGCCACGGTGACCTGGGATTGGACGGGAAGCAGCGGTCGCCATTCGGTGAAAGGCAACTTCGATGGGCAGCCGGTGGAGTCTCCCACCCTCAGTGGGACTGGCGTCTTCCTGTTCGCGTTCCAGAAGGCGGGCGTGTTTGAGTACGAGTGCGGCGTTCACGGAGCAGCGATGAAGGGTGTGGTCACAATCCAGTAGGGGTGACGGAGGCCGTTCCCCTTTCGAGCGGGTGCCGTTACAGTTCGCCCCTCACCGAGGAGGGCGCTGGATGGCGAACATACTGATAACTGGATGCAGCACAGGGATCGGCTACGAGGCGGCGCTGAAGTTCGCGCGCGCTGGCAACCGCGTATACGCCACGATGCGGAACCTCGCGAAGGCGGCGCCGTTGCAGGACGCGGCGGCGGCCGAGCGCCTGGACGTCCGTGTCGTGCAGTTGGACGTCGACTCCCCGCAGTCCATCGAACATGCGGTTGCGCACATCCTTGGGGACGCGGGCCAGGTCGATGTGCTGGTCAATAATGCGGGCGTCACGGGCGTCGGGCCGATCGAGACAACGACCGACGAGGAATGGCACGGCGTTTTCGAAACGAACTTTTTCGGGCCGCTGCGGGTGGCACGGGCCATAGTGCCGGGCATGCGTGAGCGCCGGGCGGGCACGATCGTTAACGTGAGCTCCGCGGCCGGACGCCTGGCCGGGCCGGTCTACGGGCAGTACCACTCGTCCAAGTGGGCGCTCGAGTGCGCCATGGAGACGCTGGCTATCGAAGTGAAGCAGTTCGGAATC
>CAZKZR010000549.1:0-2481 GCA_964557245.1 uncultured Anaerolineaceae bacterium
AACCGTGCCCATGCCTTCGCACATATGGCAGATGGCTCCCGCTACTTCGCCGGTCCCGCCGCATGTGATGCAGGCCTCTGGAGATTGGAGGTTCACCTGGCGGCTGGTGCCGTGGTATGCCTCCTCGAGGGTGACTTCGACTGGGGTTTCGATGTCCTGGCCGCGGCGATTGCCGCCCACGCCGCCTCCGCCTCGCGGGCCGCTCCGTTCGCGCCGGAAGAACGTATCGAAAATGCTCCCGAAATCCCCGAAGCCTTCCGCGCCCTGAGCGGCGCGGAATCCGCTACCCCCACGGCGCTGAGACTCTTCTATCTGGTCAGCCATCTCCCAACGATCGCCGTACTTGTCGTACTTCTTTCGCTTCTCGGGATCGGAAAGCACCTCGAAGGCAGCGTTCACTTCCTTGAAGCGCGCTTCGGCTGCCTTGTCGTTCGGGTTCACGTCCGGATGGTGCTTGCGCGCCAGCTTCCTGTACGCGGAGCGGATTTCCTTCTCCGCGGCCGTTCGGGGAACGCCGAGCGCTTCGTAAAAGTCCTTGGCCATTGCCACCATCGTACTGGATTGGGAGAAGGTTTACAAATGCTTTGACCAACTACATTGATAAAGACTTTATCAGAGTACTTGCCAACGGCCTGATGGAGTGGCATCCTGATGTGGCACACCAAAACACCTTCCCCTGGAGGAAACTCGAAATGGCAAACACACTCACTCGCTGGGACCCGGCCGCTGATTTCGCAGCCATGCGCAACGTCATGGACCGTCTCTTCGACCAACCGCTGAACCGATTCTCGCTTCGCGGTGGCGAAGACCTGGGCAGCACTAACCTCAGCCTGGACGTCGTTGAGAACGGCGAGACCTTCGTCATTAAGGCCGCCGTCCCGGGCGTCGACCCGAAGGATGTCGAAATCTCGGTCGATGAAGATGTCCTGACCATCCGCGGCGAATTCAGCAAGCAGGAAGAGTCCCAGGATGAGACGTACATTCGCCGGGAGATCCGCACCGGCTCGTTCCAGCGCCAGCTCCGGCTTCCCCCGACGGTTGAACCGGAAAAGGCCGAGGCTCGATTCGAACACGGCATGCTGACGCTTTCTATCCCGAAGAAGGCCGAGGCCCGCGCGCGTTCCATCAAGATCACTCCGCAGGGCGTGATTGAGGGCGCGGCCAAAGACCAGGCCGCAACCACCAACGACCAGAACTAACCGCGGTTCCAGCCAGGCCGGTGCTCCTCCCGGCCATTGAAAAGGGCCCCTCGCAATGAGGGGCCCTTCCTTTTGTCGCCTGAGGGTGATGTGAGCTACACGAACGGATGATCGTCGAACTTCTCGCCACCGGTCAGGTGGATTGCCGCCGCCCACGCAGCCAGGAGGCTGACGGCGCCGAGCAGCGCGGAGACCGGCACAAGCGCCACGGTTGCCCGAACGGCGGTGATTGCGGCCCAACCCGCCCCCGCCGCAAGCCCAGCCAACGCGAGGCCACGCACAGCCGATTCCGCCGAGGGAAGCTGGAACCTGGGTTCGGGCGGCGCCGGGTCGTGCGGCGCGCCCGTTCCGCCTTCGTGCGCGTGTCCGTGGTGCGCTTCGCCTGGGGTCTCGTGAGCTTCGCCCGAGGCCGTCATCCCTAGTTCCGCTGGTCTGGCGGCAGCATGTTCGGGATGCCGTCTTCGATTGGGTATCGTTCGCGGCAGGCCGTGCAGGTGATCGTGCCGATTACGATCTCGCCGTCCTCTTCCTTCTCGACTTTCAGTTCGAGCTCACCCTTGCACATGGGGCAAATCAGGATGTCCATCAACTGCTGTTGCATGCCGACGATGGTACTCCCCGGGACGTTGAACGGTCGAAAAAGTTGAGCCTTGGACGGCTGCGGGCCACCCTTCGCCGCAGTGAACTGGCTCGATGTCGTGCTTCTCGGAGCGATTGGCTTCTCGACCTGGAACGGGTTTCGCAACGGGTTCATTCGCGAACTGGTCTCGATCGCGTCGGTCATCCTCGCGATTCCGATGGCCGGGATCTTCTACGACAACATGTTCCCGAAGGTCGAACCGATCGTCGACAACGAGGACCTGGCTGCGCTCATTTCGTTCGTGGCCATCCTGCTCGGGGTGATCATCGGCGGGCAGGTGGCGGCACACCTGTTGAAGCGTACCGCCGAGCTACTGAATCTCGGTGTCCTTGACCGGCTGGCCGGGGCCGGGTTCGGCTTCCTGAAAGCCGTTTTCATCGCCCAGGTGCTATTGATTGCGCTCGTGACGTTCCCGAAGCCCGACATGCGCGACACGATCGACAATTCGGAAGTCGCGCAACGGTTGATTGACGCTGCCCCGACGGTCCGCGCATTCCTCCCCAAGGCGTTCGATGAAGGCATCGAGCTGTTCAGGGAGCACTCGAAGGGACTGGATGATTTGGTGCCGGGAGAGACACCCTCCCCCACCGCCACGCGATGAACCGGGGGCGCTTCGGTCCGGTCGCCGCGGTGCACGTGTTA
>CAZKZR010000550.1:0-2473 GCA_964557245.1 uncultured Anaerolineaceae bacterium
CGAAGCCGAGCAGTTCGGTGTAGAACGTCACCGCCGCGTCCACGTCATCAACGAGGTACCGAATCGTCGCCATGGGGCCGCCCTTCGGGGAAAATCTTGCGCCGCGAGGGCAGGTCGGCTGCCTATACTACGCAGGTGGTGAGGGCAGAGTACCCGGCGGCCATTCCCGGTGACGGCCTGGAACTGCGCCCGTGGGATGACTCGCTGGCTCTGCAACTCGCCAACTGGAGTCTGCGCGGCTTCCCCTACCACGCCTTCGACCTTGGTCATCTTCGCGACCCGAACAAGCGCGCTTCCGCGGTTGCCGGCTGCCTCGAAGACGGCCCGCATCGCCACTTCATCGCGGTGGAAGACGGCGTCGCCGTCGGGCGCGTTTCGGTGAACCTGCGCGATCCGGCGGGCTCCTACCTCTGGGCAGTCCACGTTCCGCCTGAGCACGAAGGACGCGGCGTCTGCCGCCGTATGCTCGCCACCCTCATGACTCACCTGGAAGCAACGAACCCACGGCCAAGTTTCGTCCTCACGACTAACGGATTCGCGGATCACGCTCACCGCGCGTACCGGGCACTCGGCTTCGAAGTGGCTGAAACGCGCTGGCACTTTGATCGCGAAATCGCCGAGGCGCTCTGGCGCGTCACCCCGCGCGAACGCGAGCCACTGGCTCGCCATATTCGCTTCCAGAATGGCAGGTGGCAGGTCCGAAGCTTCGTCATGCGACGTGAACCTGGCACACCAATGATCACGCGCACCGAACGGGCCATCGCCGGCTAAGTTTGCCGCCCAACAACAACGGTGATGTTGTCCGGCCCGCCCGCTTCATTCGCCAGTTCAATCAAGCGGCGTGACGCCTCCGGAGGGGAGTACGCCTCCAGCACCTCCGCGATTTCGGTGTCAGAGACGGGGCCGAACAGGCCGTCGCTACAGGCCAGCAGCGTCTCACCGACCGCCAGCATGAACGGCCCCCGAATATCCGCCTCTACTGCCATCTCGAAGCCGATCGTCCGCGTCACCACGTTCCGGTAGGGATGAACACGTGCCTCCGCCGCATCGAGCAAACCGTCTTCCACCTGGTCCTGGACCCACGAGTGGTCGCGGCTCAACTGGCGCAGCCCGTCCGCACCGTGGAGGTAAAGGCGGCTGTCGCCGACGTTCAACCACCAGTAATCGGAGGGGCCGAGCAGCGCAAGCACGAGCGTCGTGGCCGCGCCGACCGCGTTGAGCGTCTTCGCCTCGGCGCGGACGTGCCAGTTCACACGCCGGACGGCTTCGCGAAGGGCGGCCTCCGGCCCCGATGTCTTGATCAGCGGCCCAAGTTCGACCGTCAGCAACTCCAATGCTCGAGCGCTCGCCCAATCTCCCCGCGCGTGTCCGCCAAGCCCATCCGCCACCGCCAACAGCGTCCAGTCGTCCGCGCCCGGCACGCCTCCCGCGAAGTAGGCGTCCTCGTTCCTTCGCCGCCCGCGACCGATATCCGACCGCGCACTGACTTCCAGTCCTGAACTTCTCATACGTTATTCAATCATCTATAGGTAAAGGCTATCGCTGCCACTATCCGTTATGGATCGAATGCTCTAGCACCGCGTTTCGCTCCGGCGTAGCGTATCTGGTTGATCGGTCGGAGAGCACAAAGTTAGCTGCTCAGGGTGCTCAACCGGGCTTGGGCGAGACGGTTGGAAGCCGTCAGAAGGAATTCAGCGAACCCTATGTTGATCCTCGTCTTGTCGTTGGCGGCAGCGTTCCTCGTTGTCGCGCTCATCCTGATTGTCGCCGGAAATATGCTGGTGAACATCGGTGGTGATGAGGTTGGCGTGCTCGAGCGCCGCTACCTTGGAAACGGGCTCCCCGAAGGCCGCGTCATCGCGATGAAGGGTGAGATCGGTATCCAGGCGCGCGTCCTCGCACCTGGCCTGCATCTCCTTCCCCCGTTCCTCTATGCAGTCAAAAAGGACCGCATGATCCTCATCGCTGAGGACGAGGTAGGGCTCATCGAGTCCATCGATGGCCGTTCCCTTGACCCGGGCCGCATCTTCGCGCGCCACGTCGAAGGCCACGATACCTACCAGGACGGCGAGATGTTCCTTCGCAACGGCGGCCAGAAAGGCCCCCAGATCGACGTGCTGCCTCCCGGGAAGTACCGCCTGAACACGTATCTCTTCCGTATCAAGCTGATCAAGGCCGTGCGCATCCCTGCCGGCGCTATCGGCGTGGTGATCGCGAACGACGGCGAGCCCATGGCTCCCGGCCGCCTCCTCGCCCGCCACACCGACGGCCATACCGCGTACCAGGACGGCGAGCGGTTCCTCGAAAACGGCGGCCAGCGCGGCCCGCAGATCGAGGTCATCCTTCCCGGCCAGTACCGCATCAACACGGATCTGTTCGCCGTGAAGGTCGAACCCGCCGCGATCGTGAAGGCGAACCAGGTTGGGCTCGTGACCGCCCGCGACGGCGAGCCGCTGCCCGAAGGCGAGCTCGT
>CAZKZR010000551.1:0-2469 GCA_964557245.1 uncultured Anaerolineaceae bacterium
TCGCGGACGAAGTTGCGCAGCATGTCTTTTCCGCGCGGCGTGTGGACGACCTCGGGGTGGAACTGCAGGCCGTAGTAACCGCGCGACGTATCGGCCATGACCGCGTAGGGCGAGTTGCCGGAATGGGCGATGGAGACGAATCCGGGCGGGAGCGCCTCCAGGCGGTCGCCGTGGCTCATCCAGACTTCCACGGAATCCGGCAGGCCTTCCAGTAGTGGGGTAGCGAGCGACCGTGTGATCGATGCGGGCCCGAACTCCCGTTCGGCGCCGGGACCGACTTTGCCGCCAAGCTGATGGGCGAGCAGTTGCATTCCATAACAAATGCCGAGGATCGGCTTCCCGGAGTCGTAGACCCACTGGGGCGCGACCGGCGCGTCCTCGTCGTACACGGAAGACGGGCCGCCGGAAAAGATGAAACCGCGGACATCGAGGCCGTCGATGCGGTCGGCCGGAGCGTCCCACGGGATGAGTTCACAGTAGGTGTTGAGCTCGCGGACGCGCCGCGCGATCAGCATGGAATACTGAGCCCCGAAATCGAGGACAACGACGGTTTCGTGGCCTTTGGCGGGGTTGGCTGCGGCGGCGTTTTGTGCTTCGGTGAGGGCGTCGGTCATTGGTTGCGCGGTACCCATACGCAAGGCTAGCGAAATTGTAGACTTTGGTCTACGAATTCGGCTGCGGCCGGCACGGAGTGTCCCAGGACGTGGTGGATTGAAGCGATTTTCAGCGGATCCCGAAGGCGTGACCGCCGCCAGCACTGCCCTCGCGCAAGGCGAGCTGGTGATTCTGCCGACCGACACCGTGTACGGCGTGACGGCGGATATTCGTGATGAACGCGCGGTGCGGGCTATCTACGAGGCAAAGCAACGCGCGGCGGACTTTCCGCTCCAGCTGCTTTTTGGGCGGGAAACTCGCGTCTTAGGCGAATACGCAGCGGTGAATGCAACGGCTCGAAAACTGGTCGATGACCTTGGCCCTGGCGCCTGGACCATCATCGTCCCGGCGAAGGACGGCTGGGATTCGCCGGCGCTCAGCGGGGGGCGCACCGTTGGCTTCCGCATGGTGCCGGTGGACGTGACGCTGAATGTGCTGGACGCGCTCGGCGGTCCGGTCGCGGCGTCCAGCGCAAATATCTCTGGTGGAGCCAGCCCAACGACCTGCGCCGAGGCGGCGTTGCAGGTGGGGGCATCGTGCGCTGTGGCGATTGACGGCGGTCCGACGGCGCAGGGTCTCGATTCAACGGTGATCGATGTTTCGGGCGAGGAGCCCCGGATCCTCCGGGAGGGCGCGATAGACCGCGCAACCATCGCCCGTATACTTGGATTGGCCCACATCCAGGTAGTGAGGAGCGTACGATCGTGAAGGTCGGTTTTGGCGCGGATCACGCCGGTTTCGAACTCAAGCAGCACCTAATCGAAACGGCAAAATCGCTCGGCCACGAGCCGGTGGATTTTGGCACGTACGCGGCGGACAGCGTGGACTATCCGGACTTCGCAGAGCCCGTGGCGCGGGCAACGGTAGCCGGCGAGGTCGAGCTGGGAGTTGTCATCTGCAGCAACGGTGTCGGCGTGAGCATCGTGGCGAACAAGGTGCCGGGTGCGCGGGCTGCGCTCTGCCACACGCATTGGGGCGCCGAACGCGCCCGGCAGCACACGGATGCCAACATCCTCGCCCTGGGCGCCTGGGAAATCGGACGGGCGATCGCCGACGAGTGCCTTACCGCGTTCCTTTCGGCGACTCCCGAGGGTGGCAATCACAGCCGACGGCGGGAGAAGCTCGCGAAAGTCGAGCGCCGGGGCATCGGCGCCCAATGAGCGACGGGATTGGCAAGAAGACCGTCCGAGACATCGATGTCGCCGGCAAGCGGGTGCTCGTGCGGGCGGACTTGAACGTACCCCTGGAGAACGGCGCGGTTAGCGATGACACGCGGATCCGCGAATCGCTGCCAACCATCGAGTACCTGCTGAGCCAGGGCGCGCGGGTCATCGTCTGTTCGCACCTTGGCCGTCCGAAGGGCGTGACGCCGGACCTGTCTCTGTCGCCCGTTGCGGGCCGGATGTCCAATCTGCTCGGGCAGGACGTGCTTTTCGCGGAAGATTGCGTCGGCCCGGCCGCCGAAGCGGCGGTCGATGCCATGGGCAACCACGTCTTGCTGCTGGAGAACCTGCGTTTCCACCCGGAAGAGGAGAAGAACGACGCGGAGTTCGCCCGGCAACTGGCAAGCCTCGCAGACGTTTTCGTGAACGACGCGTTCGGGGCCGCGCACCGCGCGCACGCTTCGACCGAGGGCGTCACGCATCTTCTCCCGTCCGTCGCCGGCTTCCTGATGGAGAAAGAAGTGCGCTACCTGAGCGCGCTGGTAGCAAACCCGCCGAAGCCGTTCGCGGCGGTTGTCGGAGGCGCGAAGGTAAGCACGAAGATCCCGGCCATCGAGCACTTGCTGCCGAAAATCGATCTGCTGTTTGTCGG
>CAZKZR010000552.1:0-2451 GCA_964557245.1 uncultured Anaerolineaceae bacterium
GGTCATGACGCCGAGGATGATCCAACCGTGCCAGGTTGAGCCGATCATTTTCCCGTACATGTAGACCAGTCCGGCGGGGATGAGCAGGATTGCGAGCATCTCGAAGAAGTTGGTCCAGGCGGTCGGGTTCTCGAAGGGGACCGAGGAATTCGCGTTGAAGAAACCGCCGCCGTTCGTTCCGAGTTGCTTGATCGCGATCTGGGACGCGGCCGGGCCCATCGCGAAGAGCTGTTCCGCGCCCTCTACCGTGGTTACGGACTTATACGAATCGAAGTTCTGGATGACTCCCTGGGACACCAGGAAGATGGCGAAGATGAAGGACATCGGCAGCAGGACGTAGAGCGTGCCTCGGACCAGGTCCACCCAGAAGTTCCCGAGCGTGCTCGCGGAGTGACGAGCGAGTCCGCGAATCAGGGCCACGAGGATCGCGATCCCGACCGCAGCCGAAACGAAATTCTGGAACGTGAGGCCGACCATTTGGGAGAAGTAGCTCATGGTGGTCTCACCGCCGTAGCTCTGCCAGTTGGTGTTGGTCGAGAAGCTAACGGCGGTATTGAAGGCGAGGCTCGGCTTCAGTCCCGGCAGATCCTGCGGGTTCATGGGCAAATGCCCCTGCACCCTCAAGATCGTGTAGAGCAGGAGGAAGCCGGCCAGGTTGAAGGCGAGGCAGGTAAAGAGGTAGCCGCGCCAGCCCTGTTCACGTGTCTCGTCGATGCCGGCTACGCGGTAGATTCCGCGCTCAACCGGACGAATGACCGGATGGAGGAAAGTCCGCCGGCCCTCGTAAACCGCCGTCATGAAGAGCCCCAGCGGCTTTGCCAGCGCCACCAGGATAGCCACGTAGACGATGAGATAGGCGATGTCGTTGGTAGTCATGTATTCCCCTCTTAAAGGTCTTCCGGGCGGAAGAGGCAGTAGAGGACGTAGGCGCCGAAGACGACGCTGAGGATGAGTCCGACCAGGTTTTCTCCGTCCATCAGATTCTCCTGAGGAACTCCGCAGCCAGGACGAAGAAGGCGAATGCGCCGACCCCGACCGCCAGAAACGCGATATCAGGCATGTGATTTCTCCCCTTGTGTTGTGACTTCCTCCACCAGGCGCTGGAGGGCGCCGATGGGAAACGGCTTGGTAAGCACGCCCGCCGGTTTGAATTCGGCTACCCGCGATGGCGCGAGAGGCGAGGCTGAAAAGACGATGACGGGGACTCGTTCGCGGTCTCGGGCGGACATCCTGCGGAGGACTTCCCAGCCGGTGATGTCTGGCAGCGAGATATCCAGGAGCATGACGTCCGGAACCTCTTCTGTGAGAGCCAAGAGGCCATCGGCGCCCGTCGTCGCCACGCGGACTTCGTGGTTGTGCGCCCGGAGAGCGCGCGACAGCACTTCGGCGATGGGCGCTTCGTCGTCGATCACGAGAACGCGGCTCACAGGACGGACCCTATTCGGGAGAGCGGGCCGCGGTTTCGTTTTGACCCGAGCTTCGACGACTCAGGTTTGGAGAGTCGATTCATGGGTTCCAGGCTGGCGCCGAGGGTCTGCGGGCGGAGACGGCCGAAAGGCGCTACGGCGTATGGAAAGTGTCAGGAATGGCACGAAACGGCCAGGGACAACAAAGCCGCCGCCTCGGGAACCAGCGCAGGCTGGTCGACACTAAGATGTGGCGGATTCGCAATCGCGCGGAGGATGAGTGTGCGCGGGCTATTGTTTGTTTTTGGGCTGGCGGCAATGGGCGCCGGGGTGTATCTCGCAGGTCAGCGAGGCGTTTCGGACGCGGCGGCGCTTGCGACGGCTGGCGCGGGCGTTTTCGCGCTGGTGATGTTCAAGCTCGGGGCGGGAGGACAGAAAACACTGCGCCCCGCCGTACGCGGGTTGATGCAGCATTCGCCTTCGGAGCGCAAGGAGGCGAACGAGCTTTCAGAAAGCCTGGAGGGACTGATTGCAGCCCGCGAGGCGCGGAACGCGGAGGCGCTGGACGGCCGGAACACGGTTGCGGTGTACCTATCGGGCGTTGGCGACAATCAGATCGCGGTCATCAAGGTCCTGCGGCAGCATTTCAACCTGCAACTCAAGGAGGCGAAGGACCTCAGTGACGCCGCTAAGCGCGGACAGAAGCCCTCGCTAGGACAGTCGATCCCGACTGCGGCCGCGAGGGCGCTGGAGCGCGATATCACTCGCGCGGGCGGCGACTTGGAAATTCGCTGATTATTCGACCGTGATTTTGCCGACCATTGCAGGTTTGCCGGCGCATTGGTAGGAGAACGTCGACCCCGCACTGGAGAAGACTCTCTCGTAGGTGCCGCTGGATTGTTCTGGGGCGGCTGAGCCACTCAAAAGAAGCGAGCATGGCGTCGAAGCGGTCCATTTCCAAATGACCTTCGTGCCGGCTTTGATTGTCACTGCATCGGGGCTGAACGAGCTTTCGCGAACTTCGATGACCTGCTCGGCAGTAGCT
>CAZKZR010000553.1:0-2434 GCA_964557245.1 uncultured Anaerolineaceae bacterium
GGCCATCCTTCGCGGCGGCAAGGAAGCGCGGAACAGCAACGCCGCCCTCGGCGAATTGCTGCAGAAAGCGCTTGCCGGCACCGGCGTCCCGAGCGACGCCGTCCAGGTGGTCAGCGACCCGGACCGCGCGCACGTCGACGAACTGCTGGAAATGAACGACCTGGTCGACCTCGTTGTCCCGCGCGGTGGGGCGCAACTCATCGATTACGTGCGGCGCAAGGCGACGATGCCGGTGGTCGCGCACGGAGACGCCGTCGTCCAGATTTATGTCGATAAGGACCTCGACCTCGACCAGGCGGTGACCGTCGTCGACAACGCGAAGACGCGCCGGTACAGCATCTGCAACGCGGTGGACACGCTGCTCGTGCATGAGGCGATTGCGCCGGCGTTCCTTGGACGCATGGCGCAGCAGTGGGGCGCGAAGGTCACCTTCATCGGCGACGAGCGGGCGCGCGAAGTGCTCGCGGGCTGCGGCGCGCAGGCGGTCGAGGCCGCGAGCGAGAGCACGTGGACGACGGAGCACCTGGCTCTGCGCGTCGGCGTGCGGATCGTGGATTCGATGGACGAAGCGGTGCAGCACATCGAGCGCTACGGCAGCCACCACAGCGACGCCATCCTCACCGAGAACTATTCGAACGCGATGGAGTTCCTCGACGCGGTGGATTCGGCGGCGGTCTACGTGAACGCCAGCACGCAGTTCACCGACGGAGCGCAGTTCGGGCTTGGCGCCGAGGTTGGTATTTCGACGCAGAAGATGCACGCGCGGGGCCCGATGGGCCTTCGCGAGTTGACCAGCTATAAATGGACCATCATCGGGAGAGGGCAGGTAAGGCCACTGTGATCAGCTTCGAACGAGAGTGCCGCACGCCCCATTCCGAGTCCTACACCGTCCTCGAGGACGGCGGCATCGTCGGCCGCTTCGACCTGCATTACCAGGGCGCGAACGTCTACGGCACGCTCTGCACGACGGCGGATGCCAACGAAGAACGCATCCAGGAGCTCATCGACGCGGCGGACGAACAGCTGGTGATGACCGCGGACCCGTACCGTGAGGACTTCGTGGTCACGGTCTGGCGGGGCTCGCCGGCGGGTGTGTACAGCGACAGCGACGCGGATGACGACGAAGACGAGGACACGTTCCGGCTGAATTAGGGGAGCCGGGAATGCCGACGGACGTTCTCCGCATCGAACGATTCCGGCAGTACTCGACGTCTCTGGCAGGTTACTTGCTGGCACTGGCAAGCGGGGTTGCGGTGGTCGCAGCCGCGTGGTTTGCAACGACCGCCCTGGACGGCGGGATTCGTAGCGGTGACGAAGGTTCGAGTGGCATCACCCCGAGGGAGTGTTTGATCTGGGCGGGCATCGCCTTTGCGATCAGCGTAGTCGAGTTCTCCGGATTCCTTGGGCTACGCTCCCGCGTGAGGCACCTCGAGACCACACGGTCGCGCAGCATGCTCTGGTTCAACCAGCTGTTTCATGTAGGCGTCTCGGTGTTCGCCCTTCTTGAGGCGGTCGCCGAGCCGGCTGCTCGCCTGCCGGCCGGGGTGGTGGCGTTTCTATGTGCGATCTCCGTTGTCGGCGTGGCCACGGCGCGCCGTGGGTAGCCTGGGTGGCTTCTGAACGCGTGGAATCCCGTACACACACTCATCCCTCCCGTAAACTCCCGCCTCATGGACCCACGCCCTCGCGGACAGACATTCGAAGAACAACAACGCCGATTCAACGCGTCGCCGCTCTGGAGCCAGCTCGGGCTGACGCTGGAGGAGGCGCGGCCCGGTTATGCGCGGCTCGCGCTGGTCCGGACGCCGATGGTGCCGAGCGGCATCGGCGGGAGCGTTCATGGCGGCATCCTTGCAGCGCTGGTGGACATCGCGATGCTCGAGGCGACGATCCCAGCGCTGGAGCCGAATGAACAGCCCGGAGGGACGGCGGACCTGAACATCACCTACATGCGCCCGGCCATGGGCCCTCGCATCACTATCGAGGCCACGATGCTGCGCAAGGGCAGGACGCTGGCCGTGACGGAAGTCGAAATCAAGGACGACGCGGGGAAGCTGTGCGCGAAGGGGCGCACGTTGTATGTGGTGCGGCAGGTGGGCGAGCGGTAGGGCTCGCGGTCAGACGGGGCGGCACCTCCCTCACGGTCGGGTCTCGGGTGAACGTGGGCGGGCCGGGGGTTGTTCGCGCGGGAGCCGGCGTTTCGGCGGGGAGCGCTGCCCTCACCCCCTAGCCCCCTCTCCCGACTCCTGCGTCGCGGGAGAGGGGCACGTTGCGCTGGGCTCGAGGCGCGTTGGCTGATTTCCTAGGGTGGGTTGCGGTTGTGAACCAACCTCCCCCACGGTCGGGTCTCGGGTCGAGTGAGGTTGGGTGCCGGGGGCGCCGGTTAGGGTTGCGGTTCCGCGGTTGGGACTGGTTTGCCGTCGAAGGCGTCGTC